>NZ_JBMKKT010000109.1:0-426 GCF_049239625.1 Tenacibaculum sp. MEBiC06402 | reverse complement strand
TCCGTTTGTAGGACCAGTAGTTAAACTATAGTCCTCTCCATCGCCGCCATCTCCACCAATATCATCATTGCTACTAACAGTAATACTTACATTACCATCCTCAGCAACTGTAGCCGTATCATCATTCGCCGTTGGCGTATCATTCACAGGAGTTACCGTGATAGTCACCGTAGCGGTATCCGTATCGCCATCTGCATCAGTTATCGTATAAGTAAATGAGTCCGTACCGTTAAAGTCAGCATTTGGAGTATAACTAAACACACCATCTGATGTCTCTGTAACGCTTCCGTTTGTAGGACCAGTAGTTAAACTATAGTCCTCTCCATCGCCGCCATCTCCACCAATATCATCATTGCTACTAACAGTAATACTTACATTACCATCCTCAGCAACTGTAGCCGTATCATCATTCGCCGTTGGCGTATC
>NZ_JBMKKT010000108.1:0-1827 GCF_049239625.1 Tenacibaculum sp. MEBiC06402 | reverse complement strand
GATTATAGTATTGATGGAGGAGCTACTTGGGTTACAGGAAACACAAGTAGTCCAGTTACAGCAACAGGTTTAACAGCAGGAAGTTACGATGTTCGTATTCGTACAACAATAAATAGTAACACTTGTGATATTTCATTAGGTTCAGTTACGATAAGTGAGCCTACGGTTGTAGTTGCAAGCGGAACAATTACAAAAGAAGTAACTTGTAATCCAGCAACTGGTGCTACAATTGAGCCGAGTGCGACAGGAGGAAATGGTCCATATACGTATCAATTAGATGGAGCTGGAGCATTTCAATCGACACCATTTACGGATGTAGCAGCAGGAGCACACACTATTATTGCTCAAGATACCAATGGATGTTTATCGGCACCATTTAATATAACAGTTAATCCATCAACAAACCCAACACATACAGCTGCACCAACAGCATGTTATGATGGAACGAATGGTCAGATAGTTGTTACAGCTTCAGGCGGTTCAGGAAGTGATTATAATTTTAGTATTGATAATGGTGCGAGTTGGCAAGTTCCAAGTCCAGTTACATCGACTACCTATACATTTACAGGATTGACACCTGGCAGTTATGATGTTTTAGTTAGAGATGGATTTGGTTGTGTTTCTACGGCATCAACAGAAGTTATCAATCTTCAATTAACAGGAACAGTTGCTACTACACCAGTTACCTGTAACGATGGAAGTGTAACAGTAACAGCAAGTGGAGGAGATGGAAGTTATGAATATTCAGTTGTTCCAACAGGTAATGCAGCTTCTTTCCAAGCGAGTAATACATTTGCTATTTCTGTAGCAGGAGATTACGATGTTACTATTAGAGATGGGTTAAATTGTACCTATACAGAGACGATTACAGTTGGTTCAATTACAAGTCCAAGTGTTGTTGCAACAGCCACACAACCAAGCTGTTCAGGAGATTCTGGTTCAATTAGCATTACTATTTCAGATGGTGTTGCAGACTATACAGTTGCTGTAACAAGTACAGGGACAGCGATTCCAACAGCTACTTCTAGTGATGTTGTTCGTACCTACACAGGATTAGCAGATGGAGACTATGATTTTGTAGTTACAGATGCCAATGGATGTAGTTCTACAGTAGCTAGTGTTACTATTACAACACCAAATCCTATATCGAGTAGTGCAAGTTTAACACAAGCATATACATGTTTACAAAATGGTGAGATTACTTTTGTGGGTGCTACAGGAGGAACAGCCCCATATACGTATGGAGTAAATGGAGTTTACTCTACAGATTTAGTTTATTCAAATTTAACAGAAGGTACTTATGTTTTAACGGTACGAGATGACAATGGTTGTGAGATTAGTTTACCAAACATTGTTATTGATCCGTTACCAACAGAGCCTACGTTTAGTTATAGTGTTTCATATAATTGTGATGGTACAGGAAATGCGACTATTACCCCAACAGATCCGAGTTACACTTATACCTTAGGAGCAACTACACAGACTTCGAATGTGTTTAATAATCTAGCTGTTGGAAATCATACGATTACAGTTGATTATGGAAGTGATTGTACTACAGATGTTATTGTAACAATCGATGCAAATCAAGAGTTACTAGGTACAGCAGCATTAGATGCTGATGCTACATGTAACGGAGGAAGTGATGGAGCTATAGAGATAACGGCAAGTAATTTTGGAGCTTCATTTGATTATAGTATTGATGGAGGAGCTACTTGGGTTACAGGAAACACAAGTAGTCCAGTTACAGCAACAGGTTTAACAGCAGGAAGTTACGATGTTCGTATTCGTACAACAATAAATAGTAACACTTGTGATATTTCATTAGGT
>NZ_JBMKKT010000107.1:0-2500 GCF_049239625.1 Tenacibaculum sp. MEBiC06402 | reverse complement strand
TGAAAGCCTAGGCATCCGCCATACGCCCTTATTTAGCTTATTGTACTTTTTGCTTTGACTTAATGTCAAAACGAGCTCTTTATAATTCTTTATAAAAATATTTTGTTAGAATTTAATCTAACTCTCTATCTTGATTCTTTACGATATCATTTTACCAATATGTCAATGAACTTTGTCAATTAATTAATTCGCTAATTCGCTAATTAACCAATTAGTTTGTGGAGAATACCGGAGTCGAACCGGTGACCTCTTGCGTGCAAGGCAAGCGCTCTAGCCAGCTGAGCTAATCCCCCATTACTAGTAGTTAGTAGTGAGTAGTTAGTATTCAGTAGTTTGAAACTAGCTAAACTACATCCTCAACTTCTAGAATTTCCTAATCTTAAAAATAGTAGTCTTGGGCAGGCTCGAACTGCCGACCTCTACATTATCAGTGTAGCGCTCTAACCAGCTGAGCTACAAGACTATTTAAGATCTTAGTCTCTTTTATAAAATTAACAGCAGAGTAAAATAACCACTTTTGTAACTCACCATCTTTCTCTAGAAAGGAGGTGTTCCAGCCGCACCTTCCGGTACGGCTACCTTGTTACGACTTAGCCCTAGTTACCAGTTTTACCCTAGGCAGCTCCTTGCGGTCACCGACTTCAGGCACCCCCAGCTTCCATGGCTTGACGGGCGGTGTGTACAAGGCCCGGGAACGTATTCACCGGATCATGGCTGATATCCGATTACTAGCGATTCCAGCTTCACGGAGTCGAGTTGCAGACTCCGATCCGAACTGTGATATGGTTTATAGATTCGCTCCAACTCGCGTTGTGGCTGCTCATTGTCCATACCATTGTAGCACGTGTGTAGCCCAGGACGTAAGGGCCGTGATGATTTGACGTCATCCCCACCTTCCTCACGGTTTGCACCGGCAGTCTCGCTAGAGTCCCCAACTTTACTTGCTGGCAACTAACGATAAGGGTTGCGCTCGTTATAGGACTTAACCTGACACCTCACGGCACGAGCTGACGACAACCATGCAGCACCTTGTAAAGTGTCCGAAGAAAAATCTATCTCTAGACCTGTCACTCTACATTTAAGCCCTGGTAAGGTTCCTCGCGTATCATCGAATTAAACCACATGCTCCACCGCTTGTGCGGGCCCCCGTCAATTCCTTTGAGTTTCAATCTTGCGACCGTACTCCCCAGGTGGGACACTTATTACTTTCGCTTAGTCACTGAATAATTCCAACAACTAGTGTCCATCGTTTACGGCGTGGACTACCAGGGTATCTAATCCTGTTCGCTCCCCACGCTTTCGTCCATGAGCGTCAGTATATACGTAGTAGGCTGCCTTCGCAATCGGTATTCTAAGTAATATCTATGCATTTCACCGCTACACTACTTATTCTACCTACTTCCGTATAACTCAAGTCAACCAGTATCAAAGGCAGTTCCATAGTTAAGCTATGGGATTTCACCTCTGACTTAATTGACCGCCTGCGGACCCTTTAAACCCAATGATTCCGGATAACGCTTGCACCCTCCGTATTACCGCGGCTGCTGGCACGGAGTTAGCCGGTGCTTATTCTTACAGTACCGTCAAGGTCCTACACGTAGGACTGTTTCTTCCTGTATAAAAGCAGTTTACAACCCATAGGGCAGTCTTCCTGCACGCGGCATGGCTGGTTCAGAGTTGCCTCCATTGACCAATATTCCTCACTGCTGCCTCCCGTAGGAGTCTGGTCCGTGTCTCAGTACCAGTGTGGGGGATAGTCCTCTCAGACCCCCTACCTATCGTAGCCATGGTAAGCCGTTACCTTACCATCTAGCTAATAGGACGCATAGTCATCTTGTACCAATAAATCTTTAGTAAGAAAGTGATGCCACTTCCATACACTATGGAGTATTAATCTTCATTTCTAAAGGCTATCCTCCTGTACAAGGCAGATTCTATACGCGTTACGCACCCGTTCGCCGGTCGTCAGCAGAAAAGCAAGCTTCTCCCTGTTACCCCTCGACTTGCATGTGTTAAGCCTGCCGCTAGCGTTCATCCTGAGCCAGGATCAAACTCTTCATTGTAAAATCTTTAATAATTTTAATGAATAAGTTTCAAAAGAATTTAACTTACAGAGAAGTTATGTGTTATTCTACTCTTTAATTACGCTGTCAATTTCAATATTATCAATGAACTTCGTTAACCTTAATATTTAGTCTATCTCAACCAAAATCGCAATCAACTTAATCTTTGTAAAGACATCAGAATCGAACTGATTAACTTAAATTGTTATTCCAAAATCTCTCTATGAACTTCGCTTCATTTCTGAAAGCGGATGCAAATCTATAAACTATTTTTAATCTGACCAAAACTTTTTGAAGTTTTTTTTGAATTAATTTCTAGTTTATAATTTCAATGAACTAGTCTCTCACTTTTATAAAAAAACGCTCAATATAAAATTGAGCGTTTTTTATTTAAAAGAAAGGCGACGACCTACTCTCCCACCAGTGGCAGTACCATC
>NZ_JBMKKT010000106.1:0-1732 GCF_049239625.1 Tenacibaculum sp. MEBiC06402 | reverse complement strand
TCGGGACCTCAACGGAAATTCAATCTTATTAATTATCTTTCCGAAACATCGGAAAACGACTCGCGTCCTTTTCCCGCAAAAAATCATACACAAATACGTTGTAACACATTTAACCAAACCGCAAACGGAATGAAAAACACAATCTTTACTCTATTTTTGATTTCAACAATTTTGACTTATGGACAAGAAGTTGAAATGAACGAAACGCTGAATATTTATGAATACACTCACGTTAAAGAATTTGATGGCGGAATTAATGACCGACTTGAACTCTTTAAAGACAAAATGCAGGAATTAAACTATTCAGAAACCGATAAAAGCGATGACGGAATTAAGGGCGAGAATTTTTTCACTAAAATGATAATGGGTTCAGCAATGGAGGTTCATTACAACGCTTTGATTCAGTTTAAAGACGGTAGATATAAACTGACCATAAATAACTTCCGAATTAAAGACGAACGATATGGAACTGTTGCGGTGGAAACCTTACGCAAAGGAGCTCAAAAAAATGGGTGAAATTCATAAACGAAAAGCTTCCCCAAGTTGTCGCTAATTTGGAAAATACCGATAAATGGTAATCAAGTAATTTAATAACAATCAATCAAACGTACAATTAAAACTAAAGTAAATATGACCGAGGAACAAGGAGACCAAATAATCAAACTATTGAAAGATATTGACTCAAAATTAGGTGAAATAGAATATAATACGTCTAAAGTTAAAGACTTTTCAAACGATATTTGGGTTTTAGATGACATAAAGGACATTTTAAAAAGAATGGAATAAAAATGTGTTACAACAACGTGTATAGCTCATTGCGGGTGAATTCCTAATCGGAATTCATTGCAATTTGCTATCTTTCGGCTACGGCGGAAAATCATAGCTGATTTTCCGCAACCAGCCATACACAAAACCGTTGTGGTGCATTTAAAACAAACATTGTGAAACAAATTTTAATCGTATTAATTATGTTTTCTTTTTTCGGTTGCAATAAAAAAAACAAATCAAATCTGAACGAAAAAAACGGAATTGAAAGCGTAACGAATAACGAAACCGAAGAGCTTCCATTTTTTGGAACAATTACTTTATCAAATGCTCGTGACTACGAAGTGGACAAAGTAAGAATTAATGATAATAATGTTTCAATTGACCTAAATTTTGAGTTAGACAAAATAAATCCAAAATCTTTAAAAAGTGTACGGAATATTTTAGAAAATATAGAATCCATCGATAGACAAAATCAGAATGAATTTCTGAATTATATCTCGGAAAATGGAATGGTTCGAGAATATTTTAATTTCTACATCGAAAGATGTGACTCCCAACAATTAAATGATTATTTAAACAACGCTGACCAAAATCTACCAATAGAATTACGACTATTAAACTAAACTAAAAAGAGTTGGTATATATCCTGATTCACCAAGTTTTTTTGCTGTTTTGGACTATAAAGTTTTTGAAGAGTATTCAGACCAAATTTTAGTAGTGGTTTTGAATGAAAAAGGCGAAATCGAAAAGATAACAGTTGAAAGTTAAATAATAAAAACGACACCACAACAACGTGTATAATTAATTGCTGCTGTCCCGAAGCTTCGGGACCTCAACGGAAATTCAATCTTATTAATTATCTTACCACAACAATGGAAAAGAACTCGCGTCCTTTTCCCGCAAAAAATCATACACAAATACGTTGGCAACAATTGCTCAAAAAATAAATGGATAATCTTTTAGA
>NZ_JBMKKT010000105.1:0-210200 GCF_049239625.1 Tenacibaculum sp. MEBiC06402 | reverse complement strand
ATAACTGATAACTGATAACTGATAACTGATAATTGTCCGGAATTTATATACACATACCGTTTTGTAAGCAAGCCTGTTATTATTGCGATTTTCATTTTTCCACTTCTTTGAAGAGAAAAGATGATATGATGGAAGCTTTGATTTCAGAACTTGAATTAAGAAAAGATGAATTCAATAATGAAGAAGTAGCTACAATTTATTTTGGAGGAGGAACACCAAGTGTTTTGTCTTCAGAGGAAATTAAATTGTTGATTGATACTGTACATCAAAATTATAGAGTAATTCAAAATCCTGAGATTACCTTAGAGGCAAATCCTGATGATTTATCTGAAGAGAAAATTATTGAGTTATCAAATTCACCTGTAAATCGATTAAGTATTGGAATTCAATCGTTTTTTGAAAAAGACTTGAAACTGATGAATCGAGCTCATAATTCAGAAGAAGCAAAAAAATGTCTGTCTCTAGCGACTCGCTACTTTGATAATATTTCTATAGATTTAATCTACGGTATTCCGAATACAACAAATGATGAATGGCGAGAAAATATTGAAACAGCTTTGTCTTTTGGAGTTCCGCATATTTCAAGTTATGCGCTAACTGTAGAGCCAAAAACGGCGCTTCAAAGTTTTATTGAAAAAGGAATTATCGATGATGTAAATGACGAGTTAGCACAGGAACAGTTTTTAATTTTAGTAGATGAGCTTGATAAAGCAGAGTTTGTTCATTACGAACTTTCTAATTTTGGAAAAGAGAATTTCTTTAGTGAAAATAATTCGGCTTATTGGCAAGGGAAAAAATATTTAGGTATTGGTCCGTCGGCACACTCATTCAACGGAAAAGAACGCAGTTGGAATATTGCGAATAATGCCATTTATATCAAGAAAATAGAAGAGAAAGAATTGCCTAGTGAAATAGAAGAACTATCTGTTACAGATCGTTATAATGAATATGTTATGACAGGTTTACGAACTGTTTGGGGAGTAGATTTCAAAAAGGTAGAACAAGAATTCGGAATCAAATATGCACAGTATTTGAAGATGCAATCGGAGAAATTTATTCTTCAAGATTTATTGTATATTGAAAACGATACGTTGAAAACCACTAGAAAAGGAAAGTTTTTAACTGACGGAATTGCTTCCGATTTATTCATCCTGAACTTGATTCAGGATCCCAACAAAACTTGATTTATTCTGAACTAGATTCAGAATCGTGAGAGAACTAGTCTATAACTTTTCTTCACAAAAGTATTTTTCCAAAGTTTAATTTTTAGATTAAGAATTGTAGAATTCAGTTTAAATCACGATTTTGCTAAAAAAAAAGCTATGAAACAAGGATACGTTTATCTTCTTTCGAATAAGAGAAGAACACTTTTGTATATTGGGGCCACGAAAGATTTAAAAGCTAGAATATCATTACATAGAAAAGGGAAAGGGGCTCTGTTTACTAAGAAATATAAAGTACATGATTTATTGTATTTTGAAGAGTTTAAAGAATATGAAGAAGCATTTGTTAGAGAAAAACAGCTCAAAAATTGGAGAAAAGAATGGAAATGGAACTTAATAAAAACTAAAAATCCTGAATTAAGCTCATTAAATTTAGATGAGATTTATAAGGATACTTTATCCTAAATCAAGTTTAGGATGAAACAAGTTCAGTATAAATGATTGCAGAAATAAAACACAACTCAAAGAAATATAAAATTGATTTAAGCAAACCAATTGATATTTCGATTCCTATTGATATTCAAACTCAAAATGTAAATGCCTGGTATTTAGATGATCCTAAAATATTTCCAGAGCAATTTGATGAGCAAATCATTAGTGTTTCTGAAGGAGCTGCAGTCAATTTTAATAGTATTCAGTTCAATCCACATTCTCATATTACACATACAGAATGTGTTGGCCATATCACCAAAGAAGTACACTCTGTAAATAAGAATTTATCACAGTTTTTCTTTTTTGCAGAAGTAGTTACAGTTGCTCCAGAATCGAAAGATGGAGATGAGGTGATATCAAAAAAGCAATTACAACTTGCTTTAGGAAATAAAAAAAGAGATGCAATTGTGATTAGAACACTTCCTAATGGAAACGATAAAAAAGGAAGGCGATATTCAAATACCAATCCGCCATATGTATTAGAAGAAGCGGCGGTTTATTTAAGAGAAAAAGGAATACAACACTTACTTATCGATTTACCTTCTGTAGATAAAGAAAAAGACGATGGATTATTATTATCGCATAATGCGTTTTGGAATACCAAAGGTGAAATAAGATTAGATGCTACCATTACAGAATTTATTTATGTTCCTAATACTGTAAAAGATGGTACGTACATTTTAAACTTGATGATAGCACCATTTGAAAATGATGCTACACCAAGTAAGCCTGTTTTGTATTCAATTGATTAATAATTTAATCTAACCAATTGTTTTCTTTTAAATTTTGTAAAGTAGTATTCATAATTTCATTTAGTTTACTTCTATACTTATTGAATAATCCAATGAAGATGATGTCTTTTTCAGGAATACTAATAAGAAATGCTGTGAATCCTCCCTGAGATCCTGTATGGTAAATTACATTTGTGTCTAATGAAGGCGTTTTTTCAGAAACAAATCTTCTGTCCCCAGTAAACCAACTGTAACCAATATTAGGAGGAATTGTATCCGACCAATTTTTAGGATAATAAGGCTTTCTAGACTCTTCGGTTAATTCTTTACTTAAAAAAGTGTTTTTTCGAATTGCTTCTTCGTATTTAGCCAACTCTAATACAGAACTCCATATACCACCATTACCAGAAGCAGCAAAAGTTGGTACTTCTCCATAATCAATTTCAATATAATTCCCATTATCATCTTTATAGTAACTGTGCGCAACCCCAGTTTCAGGATGAGGTCCGTCAGTAATTTTGCTATTTTTCATTCCAGAAGGTTTGAAAATATTTTCTTTGATAAAGTCTTGCCATTTTTTTTCTGCTAAACCTTCAATAATTAAAGCTAATCCATTATATGAAGGATTAGAATATTGATATCGTTCTCCAGATTCAAAATTCAAACTATCAGCTCGTTTTATAGGTTCAAAATTGGCGGTATCTTTAGCCGTTATAAAGAATTCATAATTGTCTTTTATATTTCTTAAATCAGGAAGTCCTGATGTATGAGATAGCATATGTTTGATTTTGACTTTTTGAGCGATTTCTTTGTTTTCAAAATCTTTAAAGTATTTATAAATACTATCTTCTATAGATAATTTCCCTTGTTCTTGAAGTATTAATATTCCGTTAGAGACAAAAGTTTTGGAAATAGAACCTGTATTAAAAATGGTGTTTTCTGTAATTTTTTTACCAGTTTTTATGTCTTCTACACCATAACTTTTCATGAAAACAATTTCATTATTTTTCTTTAGTAATACCGATCCCCCAGGTTCATTCATTTTAAATGTGTTGGAAAGGATACTATCCAATTGTTTAGTGACATTCTCATTTTTAGAACTTGAATTTTTACTGGAACAAGAAAAAATAGCTAAAAGCGAGATAGTAATTAAGAGCTTTTTCATAGTGTAATCTGGTTTAGAGTTAAATATTGCTTTGCAATTTAATTAAAAAAATAGTCAAATAACTGTTGTTCTGTTTAAGCGTTTAAAACAATAGAATTTTGTGACTTAAATTAAAAATAAGCGTCTTAAATTATATTAGAAAGATTATCTTTAACTTATGGAATTATTGTTTTTAGGATTGGCATTCGGAGCGGTGGTGTCGTATTTTATTTTTTCGAAATTTAATACTGTTAGAACGAAAGGTTTAGCTCAAAGTCAGTCAGTTATGCTTTTAGATAAAATAAAAAAAGTAACAAAGTTAATTACTGTTGAAGGAGAGTTTGCTGAGATCTATCATCATGAAGATAAGCAGAATAAGCTTTTAGGATTAGTATCTAGCAAGAAGAAAGCTATTATTTTAATAAACGCAAAAACTCATATTGGTTTTGATTTTAGAAAAATTAAAATGGAAGCTGATACGAAGAATAAAACAATCAAATTATCTAATTTTCCAGAACCAGAAGTACTTTCTATTGAACCAAATATTCGATTTTATGACATACAAGATGGTTTTTTAAATAAGTTTTCATCGGAAGATTTAACACAAGTAAATCAGGCAGCAAAAGAGCATGTACTTCAAAAAATTCCAGAGAGTAATTTAATGCAAGCAGCAAATCATGAAGCCTTAGAAGCAATTGCTTTAATGAAGAACTTAATTGAAACTATTGGTTGGGAATTAGACTATTCTTCTTTAGAATTACCAAGTGGAAATATAAAACTACTCGAATAAAATGCACGTTGAACAGTTAAGAGATTATTGTATCGCAAAGAAAGGAGTTACGGAACATTTTCCTTTTGATCAAGTAACTTTAGTATTTAAAGTGATGGGTAAAATGTTTGCTTTAACTGGTTTAGATCGATGGGAAAAAGGAGAAGAAAAAATCAATTTAAAATGTGATCCTGAGAAGTCTGAGGAACTAAGAGCTGAATACGAAAGTATAAATCCTGGGTTCCATATGAATAAAAAACACTGGAACACAATTACTTTAAATTTAGATGTTCCAGACAGTCTTGTTAGAGAATTAATAGATCATTCTTATGATTTAGTCGTAAAAGGATTGACCAAAAAATTGAAGGAAGAATTAAAATCACTTTAAATTTTATCCAAAAAAAACTAATATGGATATAATTTCTTCTTTAGTGCAAAAAATAGATCAACAAAATCTTTGGGAAAAAGAGGTAACATTAAAACGAAATGAATATTTAAAAGTAAAAGGAACGATTGATACTAATCTCTATTATGTGAAAAGCGGGAGCCTACGAATCTTTTTATTAGAAGAAGAGGAGGAACAAACAATTAGATTTGGTTATAAAAATAATTTAATAGCCGCTTTAGATTCCTTTTTAAATGACCAACCTTCAGATTTCTATATTCAAGCATTAAAACAAACAATAGTAAAGCAACTTTCTAAAAAAGAGTATTTGAATTTTATAGAATCTTCTCCAGAGAATAAGGAAATTTGGAATGAAATTTTAAAAAATTTTGTACTACAACAAATGGAAAGGGAAAGAGATATTTTAACAATATCTCCGCTAGAAAGATATCGTAGAGTTTTAAAAAGAAGCCCGCAACTATTTCAAGAAATACCAAATAAATATATAGCTTCTTATTTAAGAATGACTCCAGAAACATTGTCAAGGATTAAAAAATCTTAATTTCAATCAATGTTTTATATGCATTATAGTTAGAGATTTGTAATAAAAAAACATGGAGTTAACATCAGCACAATTATTAAATGACTTGCGTATAATTACAGAAAGAAATCTGAAATTTATAGAAGACTTTAAAAATGAATCCTTAGATAATTTAAACTGGAGAAAAAGTTCTGAAAGCTGGAGCGTTCTTGAGTGTATAGAACATCTCAATAGATATGGTGATTTTTATTTACCTGAAATAAGTAATAAAATAAAAAAATCAAAGCATAAAAGCTCAAGAGTTTTTAAAAGTAATTGGTTGGGCAGGTATTTTAGTAATGCGGTTTCATATAAAGAAGATTTAAATAGTATGAAAACTTTTAAATCGATGAATCCATTACATTCAAACCTAAATAAAGAAACTCTTGAAAAATTCATCGATCAGCAACATCAACTTTTCGATTTATTAGATAAATCTAAGACAGTAAATTTGGATAAAACGAAAACGGCTATCTCTATTTCTAAATTAATTAAGTTGAAATTGGGAGATACATTTAGAGTTTTAATTTACCATAATGAAAGACATGTACAACAGGCGAAGAAAGTTTTAGAGTTGTGTCTTAATAACAATTAAAGACTCTGTAAAACTTCATTTCTGTATTTCAAAGGTGTGGTTTCTTTTATTGCTAAAAACTTTCTATTAAAATTAGACAGACTATTATAGCCGCATTTGTAGGCGATTTCCTTAACTGAGGTTTCTTTGTTTGATACCAATAATTTACAAGCATTTTCTACTCGGAGCTCATTCAAAAAAGTAAAATAAGTTTTATTCGTTCGTTGTTTAAAGTATCTACAGAACGCGTTTTTGGTCATGTTGGCTTTCTCAGCGATGGCATCTAAACTGATTTCAGACTCAAAGTTATTCATAGTATAACTCATAATCGTTTGCATTCTTTTTCCACTATCATCACTAAGTTTTTTCTTCGCAATAAACTCGGCAAGAGGCAATGTTTCAATAGAGTTTAATTGTTTGATAATTTCAAAAAAACTAATAAATCGTTCAAGATTAGAAGCCTTTTGTAATTGTAAAAAATTCGGAACCAAATTGTCCGAGTTTAGTACTTTAAAACCATTGGATGCATTTTCAAAGAAATGATTCAATTCTTTAAAATCATCCAACTCGAAAAAATCAGATCCGAATGAATGCTCAGTAAAAAATAACGAGATCATAAATGAGTCAGACTTATCCTC
Organism: Tenacibaculum sp. MEBiC06402; assembly: GCF_049239625.1. NCBI lineage: Bacteria > Pseudomonadati > Bacteroidota > Flavobacteriia > Flavobacteriales > Flavobacteriaceae > Tenacibaculum > Tenacibaculum sp. MEBiC06402. Next base: position 203,724 of record NZ_JBMKKT010000105.1, on the reverse strand, counting down.
ATCTCCATCACTTTTAAATACATGCGGTAAGTTGCTCCCGATTACAAATACATCATTTTCAGAGTATCTATGGATAGTATCACCTACAACTAAAGTGCCTTTACCATGTACAATACATGAAATCTGAATTTCTTCATGTTCATGAAAATTACCGTAGAAAATAGGTGTTCTATCTTCTTGATAAATTACACCTAAATTTTTTGGTTTTGGTATTTTAAATGGTAACGCTTTCATGTATTGTTATAGATAATTTGAGAATAAATTTAGCATATATTATTCATTTAATTATTATTTGAATTAAAAATGGGTAATTTAGTGCTATTTTGAGTTAATAATTACAATTCAATTCTATTGTATTGCGAATACATTTGCTAAAAAACTGATACTACATATTAGAAATTTAATAGTAATCGTCAATCTGAACTTGTTTCAGATTCTCACTATCAGTTGTTCTTATAAATATTATAATCGAAATAACTATCATTAAAATAAAGTAATAATGGCAATAGAATGGAAAGGAGTTATGCCAGCCGTAACTACCAAATTTACATCAGAAGATAAACTTGATGTATCAACTTTTGAATTAAATATAAACGCACAGTTGGATGCTGGTGTTCATGGAATTGTACTTGGAGGAACTTTAGGAGAAGCGAGTACATTATCAGATGAAGAGAAAAGAGAGTTAACAAAAACAACTGTTCAAATAGTAGATAGTAAGGTTCCTGTGTTGATTAATATTGCTGAGCAAACTACTAAAAATGCGGTTTTAGCCGCTCAAAAGGCAGAAGAAGACGGAGCTAAAGGTTTAATGATGTTACCTCCAATGCGATATAAAGCAGATGGTAGAGAAACTGTTGAATATTTTAAAACTGTAGCCAATAATACTTCTTTGCCAATTATGGTTTATAACAATCCTGTTGATTATGGAATAGAAGTAACATTAGATATGTTTGATGAGTTATTAAAGTGTCAAAATATTGAAGCTGTTAAAGAATCAACAAGAGATATTTCAAATGTAACTCGTATTAAAAACCAATTTGGAGATCGTTTAAAGATAATGACTGGTGTTGACACCTTAGCTTTAGAGAGTTTATTGATGGGAGCGGATGGTTGGATTGCAGGATTAGTTTGTGCGTTCCCTAGAGAAACAGTAGCAATTTACGAATTACAGAAAGCGGGAAGAATTCAAGAAGCATTAGAAATTTACAGATGGTTTTTGCCATTGCTAGAGTTAGATATAAATTCTAAATTAGTTCAGAATATAAAACTAGCCGAAGTCGCTACAGGAATTGGAACTGAAAATGTTAGAGCTCCAAGACTACCATTAGTAGGAGAAGAACGAGAGCGAGTTTTATCAATTATTGAAAAAGGTTTACAAAACAGACCAACACTACCAAATTATAAAAGCTTGTAAAAAATGATTACTGGAAAAAATTATATTGGAAATCAATTATCATCTGAAGGAGATATTACATTTAAAACATTTAATCCCGAATTGAATGTGTCAATTCAGAATAATTTCTCGCAAGCCACTGCAGAAGAAATTGAAAATGCTGTAGCTAAAGCAACTGAAGCATTTGATGTGTATAAACATTTTTCGGGAACGAAAAAGGCTATTTTTTTAAGAGCTATTGCAGATGAAATTGAGGCTTTGGATGAGAAGTTGATAAATGTGTATTGTTCAGAAACAGGTTTACCGGCAGGAAGAGCTGCTGGAGAGCGTGGAAGAACTGTTTTTCAATTACGTTCTTTTGCCGATTTAGTAGAAGAAGGATCTTGGGTAGAAGCTTCTATAGATACAGGAATTCCAGATAGAACTCCGGCTCCAAAACCAGATTTACGAAAAATGAATATTCCTTTAGGTCCTGTAGTTGTATTTGGAGCAAGTAATTTTCCATTGGCGTATTCAACAGCAGGTGGAGATACAGCTGCAGCTTTAGCCGCAGGTTGTCCAGTAATTGTAAAATCACACCCGATGCATGCAGGAACAGGCGAGTTAATCGCTTCTGCAATTATTAAAGCAGCGGAAAAAACAGGAATGCCTAATGGAGTTTTCTCGAATATCAATTCTAAAGATTATGACGCCGGGCAACAATTAGTAAGTCATCCAAAAGTAAAAGCAGTTGGATTTACAGGAAGTATTAAAGGAGGAAGAGCTTTATTAGATATTGCAAGTAAAAGAAAAGAACCAATTCCAGTTTTTGCTGAAATGGGAAGTATAAATCCGGTTGTTGTCTTACCAAAAGCATTACAAAATAGAGGAAATGAGATAGCGAATACATATGCTGGATCAATAACATTAGGAACAGGACAATTTTGTACGAATCCTGGTTTGATTTTAGGAATCGCAGGAAAGGAACTGTCTAGTTTTATTAATGAATTAGGATCAAAAATTAAAGAAATAAATCCTTCTTGTATGTTACATCCAAACATTCATGGAGCTTATGAGAAAGGAAAACAACAGGCAATCAATCAAAATGAGGTAACTATTGTAGCAAATCTAGATGGAGAAATTCAAACGAATTATGCTTCTCAAGTAGTTACAACAGTTTCTGGAAAAACATTTTTAGAGAATTCAACCTTACATCATGAAGTATTCGGTCCGTTTTCAATTGTGGTTGCTTGCGAGAACTTGGAAGAACTGGAAGAAATCATTGCTGGTTTGGAAGGTCAGTTAACGGGAACTATCATTTCAGATGATGACGAAATTTCGAATTATTCTGAGTTAGTTGCGAAAATGCAAAACAGAGTAGGACGATTAATTTTTAATGGAGTTCCAACAGGAGTTGAGGTTTGTCCTTCGATGGTTCATGGTGGTCCATATCCAGCTTCAACGGATAGTCGTTTTACAGCAGTTGGAGTCAATTCTATCAAACGTTGGGTACGTCCATTTAGTTTTCAAAATTGGCCAAATTCTTTATTACCTGATGAGCTAAAAGATGAAAACCCATTACAGATTACACGATTAGTAAACGGAGAACTCAATAAATCGTAAGAATATGAGATCAGTTTTTACTTGTATTGATGGACATACGTGTGGAAATCCTGTTCGAGTTGTAAAACATGGCGGTCCAGAATTGGTTGGAAATTCCATGAGCGAAAAACGTCAACACTTTTTAAAAGAATTTGATTGGATTCGTAAAGGATTAATGTTTGAACCTCGTGGACATGATATGATGAGTGGTTCGATTTTATATCCTCCGCAAAATCCTGAGAACGATTTTGGTATTTTATTTATTGAAACTTCAGGTTGTTTGCCAATGTGTGGACATGGAACTATTGGAACTATAACCATTGGTGTTGAAGAAGGATTAATTCAACCTAAAACTCCTGGAGTCATTAAAATGGAAGCTCCAGCAGGATTGGTGGAAATAGAATATCAGCAAACTGGAGAAAAAGTAGATTGGGTTCGTTTAACAAATGTGAAAAGTTATTTAGCAGCTGAGAACTTAACGATTGATTGTCCGGAATTGGGAGAAATTAGTTTTGATGTGGCTTACGGTGGAAATTTTTATGCAATCGTAGATCCGCAGAAAAACTTTGCAGGAATTCAAGAGTTTACAGCTTCCAAAATAATTCAATATTCACAAGAAGTACGAGCTAGGATCAATGAAAAATACCCAAATCAATTTATTCATCCAGAAAATGATACGATTAGAGATGTTTCTCATATGTTATGGACAGGAACTCCAATCGATGAAAATTCATCTGGAAGAAATGCAGTGTTTTATGGAGATAAAGCAATAGACAGAAGTCCGTGTGGAACAGGAACTTCAGCTAGAATTGCTCAGTTACATGCTAAAGGAAAATTAGCAGTGGGTGAGGAGTTTATTCACGAAAGTTTTATTGGAAGTAAATTCATAGGAAGAGTAAAAGAAGAAACAACTTTAGCGGGAAAAAATGCAATTATTCCAAGCATTCAAGGTTGGGCAAAAGTATATGGATATAACACGATAATTATTGACGATGAAGATGATCCATATGCACATGGATTTCAAGTGATATAATATGAGTAAGAAAATAGTAATAATTGGAGGAGGAATAATAGGCTTATGTACAGCTTATTATTTACAAAAAGAGGCGCACGAAGTTATTATAATAGATAAATCAGGCTTTACTTCGGGTGCTTCTTATGTAAACGCGGGTTTAATTACACCAAGTCATATTATTTCATTGGCTGCTCCAGGAATCATTACCAAAGGAATTAAATGGATGTTCAATTCTTCTAGTCCGTTTTATGTAAAACCTAGGTTGAATTATGATTTTTTACAATGGTCGTGGTTGTTTAAAAAATCAGCAACGCATCAGAAAGTAGCCGATTCCATTCCTGTTATTAGAGATATTAATGTGTTGAGCAGATCTTTATATGAGGAAATGAAAGCTGAAAAAGAGTTTGATTTCTTTCATCAACATAAAGGTTTATTGATGTTGTATAAAACTGATAAAGCTGGAGAGGAAGAATGGGAAGTTGGGCAAAAAGCTATAGAATGTGGCTTAAAAGTGGCTAATTTGTCACAAGAAGAACTGCGGAAATTAGAGCCTTCTGTAGATTCAGATATTAAAGGAGCGGTACATTATTTATCTGATGCACATATGACTCCAAACGATTTTATGCAACAAATGAAAGCCTATTTGTTAAGTAAAGGAGTCGTTTTTAAATCGGAAACAGAAGTTACAGGTTTCAATGTGAAATCAAACGCTATTCAATCGATAACAACTAAAGATGAAAATATTCATTGTGATGAATTGGTAGTTGCTTCTGGTTCTTGGACACAAAACTTAATGAAAAAATTGAAGATTAATATTCCGGTTCAAGCAGGAAAAGGTTACCGAATAGATGTTCAAAATGAAACTCAAATTACAATTCCTTCCATTTTATTAGAAGCAAAAGTAGCGGTTACACCAATGGATGGATTTACTCGATTTGCAGGAACCATGGAAATAGGAGGAATCAATCATCAAATTAACCCGAAAAGAGTGAACGCTATTGCTAATGCGGCTTCTGATTATTATTCAAACTTAAGTATTTCCAACGAGGCAAAGCAAAATGCAGCTTGTGGATTACGACCTTGTTCACCGGACGGTTTACCTTATATAGGACGAGTTTCTGGATATAAAAATCTCACTGTTGCTGCAGGTCATGCGATGATGGGCTGGAGTTTAGGTCCGGCGACAGGGAAATTGATAACTGAGGTTATTTCTAATCAAAAAACTAGTATGGATATTTCACCTTTTTCTGTGGAAAGATTCAAATAATAAGTCTCTGAGTAAGTCTTGGTTTCAACGATTGTAAAACGAAAAAAAATGGAAAACCTACCATTAAAGATAGGTTTTAGCTATTATGTTGTTGCAATAAGTTGTTCCTTATATCTCGCTTTTTGAACTTCTTCTCTTCTTTTTACAGAAGGTTTAGTGTATTGCTTTCGATCTCTTAGCTCTTGTTGAATCTTTGTATTTCGATACTTTCTTTTGTATCTTTTTAAGGCTCTATCTATTTTTTCGCCTTCCTTCACTTTAATTATTAGCATATATATTTATTAGTGTTATTCATGATTTATCCTAAATACATTTGTAATGTTCTGGACTTATGTTTGTTTTTTAATCTTCTTAGGGCGCGTTCTTTTATTTGACGTACTCGTTCTCTCGATATCTCGAAAATTTCTCCGATTTCATTTAAACTCATAGGTTTTAAGTTTTCTAATCCATAGAAAAGCTTGAGTACATCAGATTCTCTTGGAGATAGCGTGTTCAATACTCGACTTATTTCTACTTCTAAAGATTCTTGAAGTAAACCTTGATCTGCATTTGGTGAATCTCCAGCATTAAAAACATCATAAAATGTCGAGGTCTCTCCTTCTTTTAAAGGAGCATCTAAGGATAAGTGTCTTCCAGAGTTTTTCATCGACTGTTTTACATCTCTAACCGTCATGTCTAAGTCTTTTGCAATTTCATCTGCAGAAGGAGTTCTTTCTTTCTGCTGTTCTATCCTTGCAAAAGCTTTATTAATTTTATTGATGCTTCCAATTTTATTTAGCGGAAGACGTACAATACGAGATTGCTCTGCAAGAGCTTGTAAAATTGATTGACGAATCCACCATACGGCATAAGAAATAAACTTAAATCCTCTTGTTTCATCGAATCGCTTGGCAGCTTTTACCAAACCAATGTTTCCTTCGTTTATAAGGTCTGATAATTTTAATCCTTGATTCTGATATTGTTTAGCAACAGAAACAACAAAACGTAGGTTAGCATTCACTAATTTTTCTAAAGCTCGCTGATTGCCTTTTTTTATTTGTTGAGATAATTCAACTTCCTCGTCAGCCGTTATTAAATCTATTTTTCCAATATCTTGAAGGTATTTGTCTAATGATCTAGTTTCCCTATTAGTAACTTGTTTTGTGATTTTAAGCTGTCTCATAAGTGTCTTTTTTTAATCGAATTATTATGTAAAGTGCAGTTAAAAGAGATTTTAAATACACAGTGAATGATGATTTATATGATAATTTTTATAGAACGACAGATAAACTTTTGTCCTTTCTATTTACAGATAGTAATGTTTTCATTAACAGAATAAAAACTGGAATAATTGGTTCTTTCTGTTTGCAATTGGTTGTGTTAAAGGGATAAAAGCAGTACTTTTTTAGCTAGAATTGTAGTTTTAAAACTATAATAATTAGTTAGCTCAGCTACAATGTACTTGTAATATTCTACAAGTATGATTTTGTGTAAAATAATGTTGTAATTTACTAGCTCTAAAAAAGTAAAGTGGATAAAATTAAAAACAAGGAGGAATGAACTTATCCGATTGATTTCGGAAAACTAAAAAGTTAAATGTAAAAATTCGCTTGTTTTTTTTGTCTTTGAGTTTTTTTATCATGCGACGCAAAATTACGTCTTTTTTTAGGATTTCGCAAATCGTGATTTTGAGAGTGTGAGTTTTAATACTGATATTCATATAGATATGAAAAAATTTGAATTAAGAAAGCTATATAAGCAAAAGAGAAAGGAACTGTCTGACGACGAAATAATGAGCTTACAAGAGAAAATGTATGCACAAATTTTTAAGCTTGATTTTTCTGATGTTGAGAATGTGCATATTTTCTTACCTATTGAACGACAAAAAGAAATAAATACCTACCCAATTATTGCTTTTTTAAGGTCAAAGAATAAAAGTATTATTGTTAGTAAAAGTGATTTTGTCACGACCAAACTAACACACTTTCTTCTGGAAAAAGACACTGAATTAAAGATTAGTGAATACGGAATTCCAGAGCCAGAGAACGCTAAAGAAGTTAATGTAAAAGATATTGATTTGGTGTTTGTACCATTATTAATTTCTGATGAAAAGAAATTTCGTGTCGGTTATGGAAAAGGATTTTATGATCGTTTTCTAAGTTCTTGTAAGACCAACGTAAAAACAATTGGACTGAACTTTTTTCCACCTATTGAAAGAATTTCAGATGTTAATGAATATGATGTTCCGCTGGATGTTATGATTACTCCATAAAAAAAACGCCTTGATTTTTCAAGACGTTTATATAATTTAAAAATATTTTATTTCTTCTTATCCGTTCATGGAAATCAAGAATTCTTCATTGTTTATTGATGTTTTAATTCTTTGTTGAATAAACTCCATAGCTTCAATTGGATTCATATCTGCTAAGTATTTACGCAATACCCACATTCTTTGAACCGTTTTTGGATCTAATAATAAATCATCTCTACGTGTACTCGACTTAATTAAATCAATAGCTGGGTAAATTCTACGGTTTGCAATGTTACGCTCTAATTGAAGTTCCATGTTACCAGTTCCTTTGAATTCTTCAAAGATTACTTCATCCATCTTAGAACCTGTTTCTGTTAAAGCAGTTGCAATAATTGTTAAAGAACCACCATTTTCAATGTTACGAGCAGCACCAAAGAAACGCTTTGGTTTGTGTAATGCATTTGCATCAATACCACCAGATAAAATCTTACCAGAAGCAGGAGCAACTGTGTTATAAGCACGTGCTAAACGCGTAATAGAATCTAAAAGAATTACTACATCATGCCCACATTCAACCAAACGTTTTGCTTTTTCTAATACAATATTGGCTACACGTACATGTTTATCTGCTGGCTCATCAAAAGTAGAAGCTACAACTTCTCCACGAACACTACGTTTCATGTCGGTAACTTCTTCAGGACGCTCATCAATTAATAATACAATTTGATAAACTTCTGGATGATTTGCAGCAATGGCATTAGCAACATCTTTTAATAACATGGTTTTACCAGTTTTAGGTTGTGCTACTAACATACCACGTTGTCCTTTACCAATTGGAGAGAATAAATCCATTATTCTCGTAGATAAAGAACTTCCTTTCTCTGCTAAATTGAATTTCTCATTCGCAAATAAAGGTGTTAAGTGTTCAAAAGAAACGCGGTCTCTAACAATATTCGGACTTAATCCATTAATTTTAGAAACACGAATTAGCGGGAAATATTTTTCACCTTCTTTCGGAGGACGTACGTTTCCTTTTACAGTATCTCCAGTTTTTAAACCAAAAAGCTTAATTTGAGATTGTGATACATATATATCGTCTGGAGATGATAAATAGTTATAGTCTGAAGAACGTAAAAACCCATAACCATCTGGCATCATTTCTAATACACCTTCGCTTTCAATAATTCCATCAAATTCATAGTCCGGATCACGGTATTTATTTCCGCTTTTATGTTTCGGTCCTTGGTTTTTGTTTTGATGTTTATTGTTGTTGTTTCTATTTTGGTTGTTGTTTCTATTCTGATTATTATTTCTATTTGAATTCTGCTGATTGTTATTCTGAGAATTCTTATTTGATTTATTATCAGATGAAGAATGACGTTGTGTACTCTTTTGATTAGAGTTTGAATTTGTATCGTTTGAAGCGTGCTGAGGTTTTTGCTCAGTTTTAGCTTTCGTATCATTTTGTTCACCAGATTTAGAAATACGCTTTCTTTTTGGTTTTTCCTTTTTCTGATCTTGATTATTTGTAGCTTCAGGTTTTGAAGTTTGCTTTACTGCTGGTTTTTCTTCAGTTTTACTAGGAGCTTTTTCTTTTGGCAATTCTTTGTTAGCCTCTGCTTGAGCATCTAATATCTTATATATAAGGTCTAGTTTTTTTAATTGACTCGTCTTTTTTAAGCCAATAGCTTTCGCTATTTCCTGTAATTCAACTAATTTTTTTGCTTTTAAATCCGATATTTCGAACATTAGTATATTTTTAAATTATAAAGTATTTTATGAAAAAAAAGGGATTGTTGTCTTGATCTTTTTTAGTAAGACGCTTACTATCATTAAGTAATATCTAATAAACTTTTGTGAGGTATCCGTCGCAACAAATATAGCCAAATATTTTAATATGCAAAGTTTCTTATTATAAAAAGAAAATGTACATTTGTTGCCCTAACTCATATAGGATGATTCAAAGAATTCAATCAATATACTTATTAATAGTCGGAATACTTTCCGGAGGATTGACTTTTGTTCTCGATTTATGGAGTACACCTAAAGCAAAAGTATTTTCATTAGATCTTTTTGCTGCTGAATCAATTTTAGAAAAAATAGTACCAGTATTATTTTTCCTTTCCGCTCTTTTAGCATTCATTACGATCTTTCTGTTTAAGAATAGAAAGTTACAGTTTGTATTAGGGCGCTTAAATATTTTGACAAATCTTTTTTTATTAGGAGTGTTGGTATATTTATCACTAACGTTATCTGGAGAAACTGCGGTTTCTGAGAAAGGTATTGGGATGTTCTTGCCTGTTATTATTATTGTATTGCTCGTTTTAGCAAACAAAGCCATTAAAAAGGACGAAGATCTCGTAAAATCAGTTGATAGATTACGATAAACCTAACATCTTAGTATATTTAGTGCGACAAAAACCGAGAAAAATTCTCGGTTTTTTTTATACTATAAATAACTATTTTTGAGTTGTTTAGTAAGGTCGACTAAGTAGCATGCCTGAATGCTCATCTAAGGGTTTTCCCTTAGTCGTTCAAGGTAAACCCTGAGTAGGTTTTCAGGGTGTTTGTAATTTGGTGGGAATGTATTAACGTTATAAATTTGTAAGTGTAACAATGAGAGATAAAATCAGAGTTCATATAGCCGACGATCATGAAGTTGTAATAGAAGGAGTTTCGGCATTGATAAATACAGATGATAGTATTCAAGTTGAGGGCTATTCATTAACAGGAAAAGATGTTGTTGAATGGTTTAAGAATAATAAAGCAGATGTTTTAATTCTCGACATAAATATGCCAAAGTTAGATGGTATCGGAGTTTTAAAAACATTTAGAAATAGAAGCTTTCAACAGAAAACTATTATTCTCTCAGGGTTAAGCGATCCGAAGATTGTTCAAGAAATGATTGCACTAGGTGCTAATGGTTTTATAGAAAAAGGATCGGCAAGTGAACACATAATACAAGCGATCAAGGCGGTACACAGGGGAGAGCAGTATTATAGTGATGAAATAAAAGATAGTTTGTTCGATTTGTACATTAACGAATCTAAAACTGACGAAGCAATTAAGAGTAGTGTTTCAGATGAACCACTAACCGAAAGAGAAGTAGAAGTTCTCAAATTAATTACGCAAGAGTTAAGTACTGCTGAGATAGCAGATAAATTAAATATAACTGTTAAAACAATAGAAACACACAGAAGAAATTTATATAAGAAATTAAAAGTAAAAAATGTAGTAGGTTTGGCAATATACGCTGTTAAAAATAATATAGTTTAATTAACCTCCCTTCAATTTTATATAGAGGTTCCCCGTCCTTATATATGTTCCCCCCCCGAACTATATTATAGCAATTGTCAAGCCTTCTACATTTAATCTAAATGAAAATCAACTAACCAACCCTAAATTATTAGTCTCCCAATTAATCTACCCTTTAATTTTATAATTATAAGAGTTTATTAATCCACTTAAAGTTTTTAGTTACCATGAAAAGAAGTTACTTACCTTTTTTAATGATCCTGTCTATCCTAATTTCAGCATGTTCAACAGAAGAAAATATGCCTGAAAACAATGACCAAGCGTTATTAAAATCATACAAATTAAGTAAAGATGCGAACGGTAGATATGCTATCGATGTTAATTTAGTTGAAGGAGCCTACACAGAGACTTATAAAGACGAAGCTACAAGAACCAATAAAATTTACGCTTACCAAGGCGATAACAATAAAAGAAGCAAAGCTGAAGCAAGTACGTTAACCTTAGATAATAATAGAATAGATATCGACGTATATGAGAATAACGTTCAAAAGAGTACTATTTGGGTTGAAGACGAGAATATTACGTTGGCAAAAGGCCAAATAAGTCCTGACTTTCTTGAAACTTACAGTGTTGAATATTTAGGAGGAGATCAATATGTATTGGATTTCAATGTTAGAGATGGTGTTTCTGTATCTTTTGAATATAATGCAGATGAAAATATTTATGAAGTTCATTTAAAGGATGGTCCTTCCAACGGAAGAGATTTTACTAAATTGTATAATAAATCTCCTAACTTGCCATTACGAATAGATTTTGTAAATTACATATTAATTAATTCACAGGCTAAGAGCACCACCGAATTGGAAGAATATGCAATGACAAGAGTACCAAGATTTGGTCAAGGAGGTTCTGGTGTAGAATAAAATTTAAATAATTTTGAGAAAAAAAATATTAATATTTTTTTTTGTTTTAATACAAACTAAAGCTGAGTGTTTCAACTCGGCTTTTCGTGTTATTATAGATTATCAGTCTTCGAATCAGGTAAATACAGAAATGATTAAGAATCAGAAAGATTACGAACTTGCCAAGATTTATTTTGATGAGGGAAAATTTGATAGAGTATTGAGGAAAATATTACCACTTGCTGAAAGACATTTTGAAGATAAATCTTTAGAGCTTAAAGTAAATTTACTCGCAGGAATGGTTTTGGAAAGGATAGGTGATAGAACTCAAGTTTACCATTTAGATATTTCAAGCAAGTTTAATATTAATAATACTAGAGGAATAGATTTTTTAAAAAAAGCAGTACAGTTATCAAAAGAGCTAAATCTTAAAAACAATGAATTTAATTCATCTATAGATAACTATGATGTTTATTTGGCTCAAGCCTATCTTTCAATGTCTTCAATATACTTATACAGGAATCAGACGGATAGTGTAAAAATTCAATTAAATAAATTACTTAATATCCAAAGCCTTAATAGTGAGGTTGAGAAATCAAAAGGAGTGGCCTTCATAAATCTAGGAAAAGCCTACTATATGGAGAACAATTTAGATAAAGCTGAAAATATGTTTTCAAAAGCAGTTAACTTTAATAAAACAATTAATAATGACGTTCATGTTGCTTTAGCATTAAATAATTTGGCTTCTTTGTATGTAATTAAAGAAGAGTTTTTAAAATCTAAGAAGTATTATGAAGAGGCACTAACTTACATAGGAAACAAAAAAACATTAACGGCCACTGCACACAAAGAAATGATATTTGATAACCTGGCATGGGCGTTATACAACCTCAAAGATTACAAAGCGTACAAATATGCAACAGATTCTTATGGTATTAGAGATAGTTTGAAAGAGATAGGTAATCAAATGAAATATGCTGAAATTCAGGCTGTTCATGATGTTAAATCAGCAAGACAGGAAGAGCAATTAAAAACAGAGCAGCAAGAGCGTAAAACATGGATCATTGGAGTTGCGGGTATTGTTGTTTCTCTGTTGTTGTTGTATTTAGCCAATTTATATAAACTAAGGCAACGTAGTTTAAGCCTAAAGTTATCTCAGAGCGAGCTAGAACAACAACGTGACTTAGAGCGTTTAAAGTCGCAAAGTCAGGTAAAGATTTTAAATGCAACTATTGACGGAAAAGAAACGGAGCGTAAGCAAATTGCTGAAATTTTACACGACAATGTAAGTGCTTTACTGTCATCTGCAAATATGCATTTACAAGCGAGTCAAAAACAATTTAAAGACACTGCCGTGCCTATCGAGTTGGCAAAAACACAAGAAATTATTGCAGAGGCTTCACAAAAAATTAGAGATTTATCGCACAACTTAATGTCTTCAGTTCTTCTAAAATTTGGTTTGGAGTATGCTGTAAAAGATGTTGCCAAAAAATTCTCCAATTCGAGTATAAGAATAAATACCGCTATTCATAATGTATATCGTTATTCACAAGACTATGAAATCAAAATATTTAATATTATTCAAGAGCTCATCAATAATATTTTAAAACATAGTCAGGCTAAAAATGCTTACATCATCATGGAAGAAGAAGATGATAGTTTAAATATTATTGTCAAAGATGATGGAGTTGGGTTTAGAAATAAATCAGAAGAAGAAAAAGGTGTCGGAATCAACCAAATAAAAGCTCGTATTCACATGATGAATGGAAGTTTTTTAATTGAATCTTCAAAAGGTATGGGAACCAAAGCAATTATTAATATTCCAGTAGTTAGAGGAAATTCTAGAGTGTACTCCGCTTAGCCAACTCAATCACCTCCATATTTTTTATTTCTCCTTTATCCAGTTCAAATCGAACCATAGTACGTATTTTATGAAATCCATGTTTACCAGCTGCACCCGGATTTATATGAAGTAGATTTAAACTTTTATCAAACTGCACTTTTAAAATATGTGAATGTCCACAGATAAAAAGCTGGGGAGGATTCTTTTTAATCTCTTCTCTTACACGTTGATTATACTTTCCAGGATATCCACCAATGTGAGTAATCCAAACAGGAACATTTTCAAGTTCAAATCTATTGTCTAAAGGAAATTCAGAACGAGCTTCAGCATCATCAATGTTTCCATAAACACCACGTAAAGGTTTTAAAGCCTTGATGGTATCTGTTACTTTTAAATCGCCAATATCGCCAGCATGCCAAACTTCATCAGCTTGTTTTACAAACTTTAAAATTTGATCGTCAATATAACTGTGGGTGTCTGATAAGAGTAAGATTTTTTTCACAAAACGAAATTACGGAGAATCTTCTTTTTAAGTCGAACTATTAAAGTTTTTTTAAGAAAGCAACAAAACTCTTAACCAAATAAAATCCGTAGTTTAGCTTTTTAAAAAAAGCAACTTCTTGAGGTATTTTATAGAACTTTCTTACAATGGTAAAAACTACTATGGCTGGCAAGTTCAGCCTAATGTAATATCGGTTCAAGAAAAAATTACGTCGGCATTAAGTACAATTTTAAGAGAAGAAATAGCCATTGTTGGTGCAGGAAGAACAGACGCTGGAGTTCATGCATCGCAAATGTATGCTCATTTTGATATTGATAAAGAGCTTGATGATAATTTTACCTACAAGTTAAATGCTATTTTACCAGACGATATTGTAATTTACAGAACAGTAAAAGTAGCAGATGATGCACATGCTAGATTTGATGCCGTCAGCAGAAGCTATGAATATAAAATATGGTTGGGAAGAAATCCATTTTTATTAGATACTTCCTGGCAGCTTAATTATAAGAATATTGATATCAAAGCGATGAATGCTGCGGCTAAATTATTGCATGATTATGAGGATTTCGAATGTTTTTCTAAGGTGAAAACTGACGTTTATACTTTTAATTGTACTGTAACAAATGCTGAGTGGAAATTGGAAGGAGATCAACTCACTTTCTTTATTTCGGCAAATCGGTTTTTGCGCAATATGGTTCGTGCAATTGTTGGAACGCTATTAGATATCGGTTTGGGTAAAAAATCTGTTGAAGATTTTAAAACAATTATAGAAAGTAAAAATAGAAGCAAAGCAGGTGTTTCAGTTCCAGCAAAAGGCTTATTTTTAACAAAAGTTGAATACGATTATATTTAAACAGTGAGTAATACTAAAAAAGGAAACGCGTTTGACATGGAAATTTTTGTAAGACTAATGAGTTTTGCAAAAAGATATCGTACACAGTTCTGGATTGCGGCATTATCTACTATTCTACTAGCAGGCTTCTCAATCGCAAGTCCAGTAATTCTGTATAAAGCAATCGATGATTTTACAGTTACAAAAGATGTAACCCGACTTCTGTATTTTACCATTGCAATGGTCGTGGTATTATTAGCTCAGGTATTATTGCAGTTTTCGTTTATTTATTACGCAAACTGGGTTGGACAAAACATTATTAAAGATATACGAGCAAAAATTTTTAAAAATGTCCTTCAGTTTAAAATGACCTATTTTGATAATAACTCTGTAGGAAAATTGGTAACTAGAGTTGTTTCTGATATTGAAACCATAGCAAATTTCTTTTCTCAAGGAGTTTTCATGATAGTAAGTGACATTTTAAAAATGCTAGCTGCTGTTGTGGTAATGTTTGTGATAAATTGGAAATTGGCCATCATTGCTTTGGCTGTACTTCCAATTTTAATTTATGCGACAAAATTGTTTCAAATAGCTATTAAGAAAACATTTCAAGATGTAAGGAATCAAGTTGCTAATTTGAATGGATTTGTTCAAGAGCGTGTAACAGGAATGAAAATTGTTCAGCTTTTTAACAGAGAAAAAATTGAATACGAGAATTTTAAAGAAATAAATAATAAACACAAGGAAGCTCATATTAAAACAGTTTGGTATTATTCAATTTTCTTTCCAATTGCAGAAATCTTATCCTCAATTGCTATTGGTTTAATTG
The DNA here is from genome assembly GCF_049239625.1 of Tenacibaculum sp. MEBiC06402. Classification (NCBI taxonomy): domain Bacteria; kingdom Pseudomonadati; phylum Bacteroidota; class Flavobacteriia; order Flavobacteriales; family Flavobacteriaceae; genus Tenacibaculum; species Tenacibaculum sp. MEBiC06402. The sequence continues at coordinate 188,075 of NZ_JBMKKT010000105.1, read as the reverse complement.
TTTGGTATGGTGGTTTACAAGTCTTAGGAAATAAATTAATTACTGTTGGAGCGATTATTAGTTTTATTCAAATGGCACAAATGTTATTTAGACCATTACGCCAAATTGCTGATAAATTTAATCAATTACAGATGGGAATTGTTTCAGGAGAGCGTGTTTTTAAGGTAATTGATACAGAAAGTTCTATTGATAAAACTGGGCAAAAAGACGCGAGTGATTTAAAAGGAGATATTGCTTTTAAAGATGTGCATTTTAGTTATGTTAAAGGAGAGGAAATCTTAAAAGGAATCAACTTTAATGTTAATAAAGGAGAGACTATAGCTATTGTTGGATCTACAGGAGCAGGAAAATCAACTATTATCAATTTAATTAGTCGTTTTTATGAATTAGATAGTGGCGAAATTACTGTTGATGATGTTCCAGTTGAAGATTATGATATTCGTTCGTTAAGAAATCAAGTAGCAGTAGTGCTACAAGATGTTTTTTTATTTTCAGATACCATCTTGAATAATATTACTTTGAGAGACAAGAATATTTCATTAGAAGAAGTTAAAGAAGCGGCAAAACAAATTGGTATTCATGATTTTATAGAAAGTTTACCAAACGGTTACAATTACAATGTAAAAGAAAGAGGTTCAATGCTTTCTTCTGGTCAGCGTCAATTAATTGCGTTTTTAAGAGCTTATGTAAGTAGTCCGAGTATTTTAATTTTAGATGAAGCTACTTCATCTGTAGATACAGAGTCTGAGCAAATGATTCAATATGCTACAGATAAGATTACTAAAAACCGAACGTCGATTGTCATCGCACATCGACTGGCAACAATAAAAAAAGCGGATAAAATCTTGGTTATGGATAAAGGTAATATAGTGGAGCAAGGAAGCCATAAACAGCTGTTGAAGAAAGAAGGATATTACCGAAATCTTTATGAAAAACAATTTAGTGCAGAGGTTATATAAATACCTCTGTTTTATTTGTTTAGTTTGAGCAAAATGCTACATTTGTTACTCAATCACAAAAACTTAAAATACATAAACCATGAAAAAAGTAATTTTATCTCTATTTGTAGTAGGTGCATTAATGGCTACTGCATGTAAAAACGCAAAGGAAGTAGAAGAAAAGGCAAAAGAAACTACTGAAACTGTTGTTGAAAAAACAGAAGAAGTAACTAAAACTGTTGTTGAAAAAACAGAAGAAGCAGTTAAAACTATTGAAACTGCGCTTGAAGGTGTTACTATTCCAGAATTTGAAGACCCAAAAGTAACTGAGCATTTAAAATCGTATGCTGATTATGCTAAAAAATATATTGAAGCTGGAGGAGATGTTGTAAAAAATGTTGACTTAGCTAAAACAGGAACTGAGTTAGCTGAAAAATCGAAAGAAATCGTTGCTGGTTTGGATGAAGAAGCTACTAAAAAGTTTAACAGTGCTTTAAACGCAATTATGGCTAAAATGGCTCCTGCAAAATAATTAAGGTAAACTTAGTTTACTTAAGAAGAAAAGCTCGCATTATGCGAGCTTTTTTAGTATCGTTAGTCTTGAAATAATTATGTAAAACTTGATCAATATTAACATAGGTTAATAAAACATGTTATTTTAGTGTAACTGTTTTATTATTAAGGTTTTATTTGTATATTTATAATAGTCAAACTAAACCGTGTAAAAAACCTCTTGTAGGTTTTAATTGAATACTAGAACTGTATTTTTTTATAAAAAGTCCCCAAACTTCAGTAAAATACATTCTATTCCAGATATAAAAACTAATACAATCTTTGTAATAAGAAATTTGTAGCGTAGTACTTTGTTAACTATCTACCTATAATAATCCCCCCTGAAGAACCTAGATTAAATAGCTTTTAATCTAGGTTTTTAATTCCATGTAAATTATTAATTAGATACGTCTTTTTTGATCTTATCTATAAGTTGTTCGTGATTTTTAAACAGGACAAACTCTCCATCTTTTATGTAAGAAATATCACCAGTTTCTTCCGATACCAAAATACATACTGCATCTGTTTTTTCAGTGATTCCTATCGCGGCCCTATGTCTTAAGCCAAATCTCGATGGAATTCTTGGATTATCAGAAACAGGTAATATTACACGAGTGGCGACAATAAAATTATCCCTTATAATTGTTGCACCATCATGCAAAGGACTATTCTTATAAAAGATACTTTGAATAATCGCATCATTAACAAGAGCATTCATAGGATCTCCTGTATTTACTAGAAAATCCAGCTTATTTGTTCGTTCAATAACAATAAGTGCTCCTGTCTTAGATTTCGATAGATTAACACACGATTTTATAATTGTATCAATATCAGTTTCAGAATTAATTTCTGATTTTAAAAACTTCAATTGATTTAAAAAACCTCTTTTTGAAGAGAAGTTGGTTGTTCCAATCATTAAAAGAAACTTTCTGATTTCCTGTTGAAAAACAATAATCAAAGCAATAACTCCACCAGATAATAAGTAGCCTAAAATACCGCTTAGCATTTCCATATGTAATGCCTGAGTAACTTTCCAAATAAGAAATATCAAAGCAATACCAATCACAATATTAATAGCTACAGTACCTTTAACTAATTTGTAGATATAGTATAATAATACAGCTACCAGTATAATATCTAATATATCAAGAAAAGAGAAATCTATAAAATCTAACATGTATTGATGTAGGTTTGCGTAAATGTACTAATAATTTACTTGTTTGCCATAGTACCTTCTAACTCGATATTACCAATCAATAAAGGATATTTACTTTTTATAAATTCAATTTTATCAAATGTCGATTGACTATGAGTTTTCTTATAATCTGTCTCTAATTGAGCATAACTTTTACCATACATTTTAGAGGCTAATTGATTTCTTAGTGTATTATAAGCTAGATGAACTTTGTCTAAAACAGTAACATAGGTTTCGTAGCTTGTTTCTCTGTCCGTTTCAATGGTAATAATTGCTTTTGAAGGATGGTCAGAGGATGTTGAGAGTTTCTGCCCATTACACCAATTACAAGTGTTTCCTTTTACATCTTTTCCAGCTCCATTGTCAATAAAATCCTGAGCCAGTTTTGATATTTCGGCTACTGTAACTTCCGAGTTTTCTATTAAAATTTGGTTATTCCGGTTAATAGAAATTTCTAATACATTTCTTTTGTGAATATCCTGAGTGATAGGAGTGTCTTGAGAAATTTTACTAAAAATACCTTCATCTACATCCAATGTTGTAGTCACCAAAAAAAAGATGAGTAATAAAAATGCGATGTCTGCCATAGAACCAGCATTAATTTCTGAAATTGATTTTCTTTTCATAATAAAAAATGTTTAAGTGAATAATTAGTTTATCCTGAATTTGTTTCAGGATGTCGTATTGATTCTGAATTAAATTCAGGATTTACCCTGAATCTAGCTCATTGTGAAAAGTTTGGAACAAGCAATTTTTGGTAGTAAAAATTAATCATCAAAAACAATACCGTAGTATAGTGAGGAGTATTTTTTCTATATTATTTAAAATAAAGAGTGAGAAGAAGTAAATATAAAATAGAATTATTTATTGAATCATTTCAGAAATTTTAACTGTCTCAACTGCTTCTTTTACATCATGAACTCTTAAAATATTGGTTCCGTTTTGTAAAGCAATAGTGTTAGCGATAGTAGTTGCATTTAAAGCTTCTTGAGGAGTGATTTCTAAAAGTTTATAAAGCATCGATTTTCTTGAAACACCAGTTAAAATAGGAACGTCTAAGTTTTGAAACAATGATAACTCTTTTAAGAGTTGGTAATTATGTTCAATGGTTTTTCCAAAACCAAAACCAACGTCGATAATAACATCATTTAGTTTGAGTTGACGCAATTCAAATATCTTTTTAGCAAAGAAAGAAATCAAATCAGTCGTAATATTCTTGTAAGTAGGATTTTGTTGCATATTTTGAGGTGTACCTTGCATATGCATTAAAATGTATGGTACTTGCAGTTTTGCTACCGTCGAAAACATGTTTTTGTCCATGTTTCCTCCAGAAATATCATTGATAAGTGCTGCGCCAGCATTAATAGTTTCCTCAGCAACCTTGCTTCTAAAAGTATCAATAGAAATAATTATTTCAGGAAAATTACGAGTGAGTAATTCTACGATTGGAACAATTCTTTTTAATTCCTCATTCTCAGGAATATGAGCAGCACCTGGTCTAGAAGAATAGGCTCCGATGTCAATAAAAGTTGCTCCTTCTTTCAACATACTTTCAACTTGAATCAAGACATCTTTTTGGTTTTTATACTTTCCGCCATCGTAAAAAGAATCGGGAGTAATATTTAAAATTCCCATTACTTTGGGAGTTGATAAATCGATTAAAGTTCCTTTACAATTAACTGTCATTGATACCTTTTTGTAGGTTGTAGGTGTAAATTTCTGTGTAAAAATAACTGAAAAGCTATTTGATTTGCTATTTTTACATAGTTTTTTCTGAATACATAAAATGCAAAACACCTCAGAACAATACGACGCAGTAGTAAATGAATGTCGTAGTTTATTTATAAAAAAAATGTCTGACTATGGAAGTGCTTGGAGAATTTTGCGCTTACCATCACTTACAGATCAAATATTTATAAAGGCACAAAGAATTCGCCAATTACAAGAGAATGAAGTTAGAAAAGTTGATGAAGGCGAAAAGTCTGAGTTTATTGGAATAATCAATTATTCTATCATGGCGTTAATTCAGTTAGATTTGGGTTATGTTGAACAGCCTGATTTATCTACTGAAGAAGCAACTGTTTTGTACGATAAGTACGTGAAAACTACTAAGAGTTTAATGGAGAATAAAAATCATGATTACGGAGAAGCTTGGAGAGATATGAGAGTTTCTTCTTTGACAGATTTAATTCTTCAAAAATTATTAAGAGTTAAACAAATAGAAAATAATAAAGGTAAAACCTTGGTTTCGGAAGGAATTGATGCAAATTATCAAGACATGATTAACTATGCGATATTTGCAATGATTCACTTAAATGAAGCTTAAAAATCCCTATCAATATGTTATTAAAAATACTTACACACGTTTCAAGAGTTTTAGTAGGACTATTGTTCATTTATTCTGGTTTTGTAAAATTGGTTGACCCAATGGGAACCATGTTTAAACTAGAAGAATACTTCAGTGAAGCCGTTTTAGATTTAGAATTCTTAACACCAATGGCTTTGTTTTTTGCGATTATGCTCGTGGTGGCTGAAACAGTGTTAGGTATTATGTTGTTAGTTGGTTATAAACCCAAGTTTACAGTTTGGAGTTTATTTGCAATTACGCTGATATTTTTATTTTTAACTTGGTACTCATATACATATAATAAAGTTACAGATTGTGGATGTTTTGGAGACGCAATTAAAATCACACCAAAACAAACATTCTACAAAAATGTGATTTTTATAGGCTTAATTGGAATTTTGATTGCTGGTTTAAAATACATTAAAGCAATTCCTTCAATAAAAATAGCATCAATAACTACCTATGCGTCAATTGCAGTGTCGTTACTAATTACTTTTTATGTATTGAATCATCTTCCAATTATCGATTTTAGAGCTTACTCTGTAGGTACAGACATTGCCGAAGGAATGAAGTATAAAGGAGATGGAGAGGTTCCTCCAATTCACGACTTCGAAATTAGCACAGATGAAGGAGATCTGTTAGAAGAAATGTTAGCTAAAGACAAAGCAATGTTGTTAATGATTAACACTGTAGATAAAGCAGATAAAGAAGGGCTTAATGAAGTTTCAAAAGTTGCAGCTGCAGCGAAGACTAAAGGATATGAAATTTATGTGTTATCCTCTGATGGAATGATGTATGATGAAGAGGAATTAGGAAAATTTAAGGCTAAATATAACTTACCATATATTTTTGGAACTTGTGATGGTACAGCTATTAAAACAGCTATTAGAGCAAATCCTGGAATTATATTAGTTAAAAAAGGTATTATTGTTGGAAAATGGAGTTGGACAGATACTGACGATGTAAAATTATAAAAGGCGACTAGCTTTATATTAAAGACGAAAGACTTATTAAGTTTTTCGTCTTTTTTTGTTTAAAACAAACACATCTTAAGACTTGTAATGTATTATAGTCCAGTTGTTTTTGTTTTTACTCTGGATTAAATTATTATATTTAAATTCTAATAACTAATGTAACTTAACTATGAAAGTCTTAAAGTACACGCTGCTATTTTTGCTAGCGCTTATTGTGCTGGTATTAATTTATTCAGCTTTTCAACCCTCAGAATACAATGTAGCTAGAACGAAAATAATTAATCAGCCAATCTCAAAAATATTCAATACCGTAAACGATTTAAAAACATGGGAAGAATGGGGTCCTTGGCACGACGAAGATTCAACAATCGTAGTAACCTACGGAGATAAAACGGTAGGTGTTGGTGCAAGTGATAGTTGGACAAGTAAAGATGGTCCAGGAGCAATGAAAACTGTGGCTGTTGAAATGAATAAATCCATTTTGCAAGAAATTACTTTCGGAGATTATGAACCAAGTGAAATTTTTTGGGAATTTGAAGATACAGCAGAAGGAACAAAAGTAACTTGGAATATGAGAGATGATAATGCTCCTTTCTCATTTAAAATTTTCGCTGCAATATCTGGAGGATGGGATGGAATGTTAGGTCCAATGTTGGCAAATGGATTAGATAATTTAGATAATCTAGTAAAAAATATTCCAAATAAGTACACTTTAAGTAAAGTAAGTGTTGTAGATACCGAAGCTAAAGTATTTGTTGGATATCCTTACAAAATGAAAATAGAGCAAGAGGCAATGATGAAAGCGTTTACAGAATCGTTGCCTAAAGCTGGTATGCATGCTGCTAATTCTGGTTTAGTAGAAGGTGATTTTGTACCTGCTGCGTTGTACCATAAATGGGATGAAAAAACAGGAGAAACAGAGTTTCACATAGGAATATTTTTAAATAAAGAAATGCCTTTAGCAGAAGGAATGGAAAAGGTAGAGATAAAAGGAGGTAAATATGCTAAAATTTCAAAGCTTGGAAATTACGGAGATGGTGATTACGAAGCACATACTGCAATTGCAAAGTATTTAGAGGCGGCCAACATGAAAAGTCAATTTCCGCTTTATGAATTATATGTAAATGACCCTGCGAAAGTGAAACCAGAGGAAATTCAAACAGATATCTTTTATCCAGTAGAATAAATTTTTTAAAATATACTAGTTGAAAACCTCACTCAAAAGTGAGGTTTTATTATTTTAGTGCCAATATGAAACAACTGTTATTAGTATTTGTCGGAGGAGGATTTGGAAGTGTTTTGAGATTTCTTTTAGGGAAACTATTTAATAATAGTGATTCAGGTATTCCATATGGTACTTTTTTAGCCAATATTTTAGGAAGTCTTTTAATTGGATTTATTCTTGGAATGGCTGCAAAAAACAATACCTTAACACAAAATCAAACATTGTTACTAGCAACTGGTTTCTGTGGAGGTTTCACCACATTTTCCACTTTTGCATATGAAAATCATGTTTTTTTAAAGTCGGGCGATTTTTTCTCCTTCGCATTCTATGCAATAGCGAGTTTTGCTCTTGGAATATTAGCAGTTTTTTTAGGAATCTTTTTAGTTAAATAAATATAATATGGACAAATTAGTACAATTAACTACTGATGAAAATTATGCAATTATTAAAATTGCTAATGGTAAAGTAAATGCAATTTCTCATGAAGTTATAGATGAATTCAACGCTTGTTTAGATGCTGCGGAAAAAGAAGAGAGAGTAGTTATTATTACTGGTCAAAACGGAATTCTATCAGGGGGATATGATTTGAAAGTAATGACAAAATCTCCTGATGCCGCTAAAGAATTAGTAACAAGAGGTTCTAAATTATCTCACAGATTATTGTCGTTTCCAACTCCAGTAATTATGGCGTGTAATGGTCATGCTGTTGCAAAAGGAGCTTTTTTATTATTGTCTGCGGATTATAGAATTGGTACTGAAGGAGAGTTTAAAATTGGCTTAAACGAAGTGATGATTGGTATGACGATGCACAATGCTGGAATTGAAATAGCAAAAGGAAAATTAACACCAGTCTATTTCGAAAGAAGCGTAAGTAACGCAGAAATGTACAATCCAGAGGAAGCTATTACTGCAGGTTTTTTAGATAAAGTAGTTCCAGAAAGACACTTGATAGGAACAGCTACAAAGGTTGCACAGCTATTCGGAAAACTGAATAAAAATGCACATAAAAATACTAAGCTCAAAGTTCGAAAAGAACTATTACAAAGATTAGAGCAAGCTATAAAAGAAGATAGTGAGCAGGAATTATCTTTTAATTCATAAGAATAAAAAAACCGCTTTTAAAGCGGTTTTTTTGTGTTTTTATTTTTTATAAGCCATTACCCCGGCTTTAATTTCAATATCTAGAGAATTATCTCTAGGGGTAATCGGACAAGAATATCGGTCACTATAAGCGCAATAAGGGTTGTAAGCCTTATTAAAATCTACTACAATAGTTCCATCTCCTTGTTCGTCCTTGGTTGTAATATCAACAAAACGCCCTCCACGATAGGATGTTTTACCGTTGGTTTTATCAAAGAAGGGCAAAAACAAATAATCCTGATATTCTGGCATTGGATCTGGATTTTTATAAATATCTAGTTCAAATTCTTTATTATCAATAGTAAATGTAATTACACCATATTTTTGATATCGAGCTATCCTTTTCGTAGTTGTTGGGAAGTTGAAAATTTTAACTTCAGATGTCTTGGTCAATTTAGCAATTACTTTAAATTTTTCATTTACAGGAAAAAAATCTAATCCTTTAAATTTTTTTAATCCTGATTGCGTTAAAGGAGAAGTAGATGCGTCTTTAAATTTAGCATTCATTTCTTTTTGAAAGTCTGATTCTCCAACAGGTTTTCTCTTATCTTGGGCAGAACACGACAAACAAAATTGAGTAACTAAAAGAGCGATAATAAATCTTTTCATAGGAATACTTTTTAAAATTATGAATGGTTACAAAACTACTATGATTTCAAATGATAAATGAAATTTTCACCACCTATTTTTGTAAAATATTGAAAAACAACATCAAATTAACATACAACTAATTGATTTTTTATCTATGTTTGTGGAAGAATTTTAAGAAAACATGAAAAACATTTGTACATATAAGCAATGGAAGTCGGTGGTAAGACCACCTTCAGTTCGGGCTTTTTATGTGTAAATGTTATATTGATATAAAAATATACAATTGCTAAGTCCGACTTTATAGTCGGACTTTTTTATTTTCTATAAACAACTAAATCAAACTAGTATGAAAAAGTTATTTAAAAATTATGCAGCAACCTTCGGCGGACTCTCTAGAGAAGTTTGGTGGTTGTCATTGATTACATTAATCAATCGAGCCGGAACAATGGTAATTCCATTTTTATCATTATACCTAACACAAAGTTTGGGGTTTACCCTTTCGGACGTAGGTTTAATTATGGTGTTCTTCGGATTAGGATCAGTTGCGGGTTCTAGACTTGGAGGTTATTTAACCGATAGAATTGGGTATTATAAAGTAATGCAATGGAGTTTGTTCTTAACCGGAGTTTTATTTGTGTTACTTCAATTTGTAAAATCACTGAACGGATTCTGTGCTTCTATCTTCTTTTTAATGATGGTTGCAGATACATTTCGACCTGCAATGTTTGTTGCATTAAGCTCGTATAGTAAACCAGAGAATAAAACTCGTTCTGTTACATTAATTCGTTTAGCGATAAATTTAGGTTTTTCTGCAGGTCCAGCAGTTGGAGGGTTAATCATCACAACCTTAGGATATCACGGATTGTTTTGGGTTGATGGAATTACGTGTGCTTTGGCAACTGTGTTATTAATTAATGTGTTGAATCCTAAAAAAGCAAGAATCTTGGATGAGATTAAAGTTGAAAACCCTGTTTCAGTTTATGATGATAAACCTTACTGGATATTTCTTGTAGCAATGGCTTTATTTGGAGTTGTATTTCTACAATATTTCTCAACTATTCCTTTGTATTACAAAGAGGTTCATTATTTATCAGAATTTGAAATTGGATTACTTTTAGGAGCTAATGGATTTATTATCTTCTTATTAGAAATGCCATTGGTAAAATGGTTAGAAGATTCAAAACAAACCAAAATTACATTAATGCTTATTGGAGGTATTCTCGTAACAATGAGTTTTATAGTATTGAATATGACAGGTTGGGTTGGAATTTTATTAGTAGGTATGTTCTTTATGACAATCGGAGAAATGATAATGTTTCCTTTCTCAAATGCGTTTGCAATGGAAAGAGCAAAAAAAGGAAATCAAGGCCAGTATATGTCATGGTATGCAATTTCTTTTTCAATAGCACATGTGTTCGGTCACTTTTCAGGAATGCATCTAATAGAAAAAGTTGGGTTTGATAATACTTGGTATATCATTTTTGGTTTGTCACTATTGAGTGGAGTGTTTTTATTGATTTTAAAAGCAAAAACCAAAGCAAAAGAGATAGATGCTAAAAAAGTATTACAATTTGACAAATAATAGTAAGTAATAGTATTTGGGGATTATAATTTTTACATGAATTTTTAGTTATTCTATGTATTAACCAAATCCCCAAATAAAATGAAAAAACTGATCCTTGTTTTTTGTTTGAGTACATTGTTTTCTGTGGCTCAAAATGCTAATATCGAATTTGTTAACGCAAATTATTCATTCGGTACAATGCCAACTAATATTGTAGAATCTGACTTACAAACTGCTTACATTCAATGGAAAAATGCTTTTGTAGATACAAATTGTTCTAATGGTCGAGCAAGAGTAAAGTTTGATGATCCTAACTTTACAGTTTCTGAAGGAATTGCATACGGAATGTTACTTTCAGCCTATGCGAATGATCAAGAATTATTTGACGGTTTATGGAATTACTACCAAAGCCATGAGAATAGCAATGGTGTAATGAACTGGAAAATTGAAGGATGTGATACTGTCAATGGTCAAAACGGAGCAACAGATGCGGAATTAGATGCAGCAATAGCTTTAATTGTTGCTGGAAATCGTTTTGGAAATTCAGGGAGTATTAATTATCACCAAGATGCAAAAGATTTAATTGCAATAATGAAGCAGCACGAAATTGAAGCTGGAACTTTTGTGTTAAAACCGGGAGATGCTTGGGGAGGATCAAATAATACGAATCCATCTTATTTTGCTCCAGGATATTTTAGAGTCTACGGAGAGTTTACAAACGATGTCGCTTTCTGGAATAATGTAACCAGTAAAACCTATCAAATTTTAAACGCAAACTTATCGGTTAATAATGCTGTGGACTGCTTAGTTTCCGATTGGTGTAAGGCTGATGGATCTTATTCTGATATTGTGTCATGGGCATATAATTCAGGGAAGTCATTTTATTACGATGCGGCAAGAACACCTTGGAGAATAGCAACGGATTATTTGTGGTATGGAGAGAGTGAAGCTTCAGATTATTTAAATAAGTGTGTGAGTTTTTTAAATAGAGAAGGAGGTTTAAGTAATATTAAAGCTGGTTACAATCAAGATGGAACAAGTATTCATAATTTTCAAGATCCTGTTTATACGGGTTCCTTTGCTTCTTCAACGTTGATTTCAAATGATCAGAATGTTGTAAATAGTGCATATACAACAACAAAAAATTTGACTTCTACTCAGTATTTTGCTACTACATTAAGAGTGATTTATATGTTTACACTATCAGGAAATTTCTTTAATCCGGTGAATAATGTCTTAGGAAATGATGAAATTGATTACGCGAGTAATAATCATTTTTTATATCCAAATCCTACATCAAATAAGTTATACCTGAAGAATTTTGAAGTAGGAACTTCTTTGAAAATTTTCACTTTAAATGGAAAACAAGTATTGACTTGTAAAGTAAAAAGTATTGACAATTATGCTGTAGATATTTCAAAGTTAGCCGTGGGCACTTATTTTATTCGAGGTAAAAATGTAAAACTTCGTTTTATCAAAAAGTGAACTTTAGTTCACTTTTTGAGTTTTAATAATATTCTTAATTACATCATGTTATCTCCACCAGACGGAATTTGTGTTTTTACACAACTTCCCGATTTAGTTGCGCAGTTTACACTTGGAGATTTACCTCCAGTACAACATTTTTGATATCCATTTCCGCAAGTAACACAAACAACTCCTCCAGTCGAAAGATTAAGTCCTCCAGAAATTTTTATTTGTTGAGACTTATTAAGAACAGTTCCTAATTCTAAAATTGATTTTTTCATATTACAGTAAATTTTAATATTCCTATTATTCCGTTCCAATTTCATGGTCATTGTTACTATCATAATAGTTCTTATAATTCTTGTTATTTTTGAATCTGAAACTTACAGAGAAAATTATGAACATACAAGACGCTCAAAAACAAGTAGACGATTGGATTAAAAATCACGGAGTTCGTTATTTTAATGAATTAACGAATATGGCTCAGCTAACCGAAGAAGTAGGCGAGGTAGCTAGAATTATTGCCAGAAGATATGGAGAGCAAAGTGAAAAGGAAAGTGACAAACAAAAAGATTTAGGTGAAGAATTAGCAGATGTTGTATTTGTAGTTTTATGTTTAGCAAATCAAACGGGTGTAAACTTACAAGAAGCTTTTGATAAAAAGCTTGATTATAAAACCAAAAGAGATCACGATCGTCATCATAATAATGAAAAATTAAAGTAACACAGCCAGTTTTAGTAAGGATGATTTAACGTTAATCATCCTTATTAAAAAATGCAATAACTAACCATCCTATTCCTAGTATTAAAAATACAATTCCTAAAGGATCTTCAAATCCTTTAATCCCAGCTCTTGCAAACCCTAAAATAGACATGAATATTGCAGATTTCCAGCTGTTAAAAAACCCTTTTTTCTTTTTACTATAAACTTCTTGAAGTCTATTTAGTTCTTTTTCATCAGCATCAAATTTTTCACAAGTAGTTTCGAACTCCGGCTTCTTATAAGTTAAGCTACAAACGATTCCAATGTTATTGTCAAAGGCACGTAAATTACATGCTTTACATAACTCAAGACGTTCTCTTTCAGTGAAGTATTGTTTTTGTTCAGGCTTTTTATCATAATCAAAGCTTGCTTGTTTGTTTTTAAGTTTGTCGTAAGTGCCAAGTTTTAATTTTCTTAATTTATAAGATTTTATTAAGTAAAATATTAATCCAATCTTGATTATAAACCATAATAAGAATAGTAATTGATGTACTAAACTAGTAGTCATATCAAAATTTCCTACAGATCTTTCTCTAAAGTTAAGAATAAAAGGTATTGCAATTACAGAACGAATACTCGACCAAAGTAAATAAATAAGTCCAATATAGGTTGCGAATTCAAGGTTTCTTAATTTAGAACTCAAGACGCCCTGAGATAATTGTTTTTCCAGTGTTATACTATAAATTAGGATTAAAGAGACAGAAAGAATCCATAAAAAATTAAATTCAAAAAATATCGATAGACCATAATTGAAAAGATCTTTTAAGGATAATATCAAAGAAAAAATTGAAATAATTTTTAAATTTCTAGTAAAGTTTTGAGTTTTCATAGATGATTTTTTGAAAAATTAAAAATAGTGAAAGAATTAGATTACGCAAATCTTTACCTTTGTTGATGACTAATTGTAATTTGATTTATGGCATTGCATAATAACATTGGTAAAAGACTATTCTGGATAAATACGTTTAAAGTAGGAATTCCATTTTTCATCATAGTTGTAATTTTCTCACTATTATTTAATAGTGCGAGTGATATTTTCTCAGGAAATTTTGAAAAGGTTGCAGAAGTACATTTTACAAATAAGAAGTGGGTACGATTTTTTTTAGGAAAAATTGTAATAAGTATCATGTACGGAATGTACATTACTAATAAAAAGATGAAATAACTCCTTTATGTTATGAAATTAATTGATGTAATATCTAATATAGATAATATTAATAATGAAGCCTTTTTGTATGTAAAGAAAATTGAAAATCAGTTTTCAATTAATTCAGAGACTAAGGTTTTAAGTTTAGAAGATGAAGAATTAGAATGGAAAACTTTTGAAGTGACTGAGAGAAAATGCCCAGGCTTTGACTATTTCATGGAAGTGTTTTTGATTAAGGAGTTTATTAATGATTTAAATAGTAGTGAACGATTAGAAGATAAATGCAAAAAACTAATTCATTATGTTGAATTTGATGCATAAAAAAAGCGAGTTGAAAAACTCGCTTTTTTTATGATTGTTAATCCAATTGAATAAAGTCAATCTGACTATCTTTTACCTTTTGATTTAATTGTTTTACTTCCGAATTAAATATTTGATATAGTTTATTCAATTCAATATCAATATCTTTCGTGATTTCATTTTTAAATGCAATTGCCTGATCTGTTGGTTTGAAATCGCCGATTCTTGTTAATGAATTCAAGTGTCCTAACTTATTGTTTAATTTGATCGGGAAGTTTAACGGATCCTGATTACTCTTACTTTTTGTTTGATATAAATTGTTTTCAATAACAGTCATATCTTTAAGTAGTTTATCAGCAAAATCAATTAACTCTTTATGCTTCTTTTTATCTTGAATAGATTTCTTTAGTGTTGTGATTTGTACTCTAACTTTCTTAACATTCTTCAATGCTTTATGAATTTCAGTCATCTTTGCATTGATGCTGTTTATAAAATCAAACTGAGCTTTTAAATCAGCTTCTGAAGATTCTGAATTCGGTTTGTTTTTAATACTGAAGTTTTGAGATGTTGACTTTCCATTTACTTCAAACGCAACACTATAGTTTCCTGGTAAAGCCATTGGTCCGTTTAATGAAGCCCACCATAAAATCATTCCTTTTACACGTTCAGCTCCAGAATACATCATGTCCCAGTGGAAAACATTATTTCCTTGTTTAACTTTAAGTTTTTTCTCTTTATCCTTCTTGTTTGGATGTGTACTGAAAACTTGAATTTTGTTTTTAGCACTATCAAAGAATGAAAGCGAAATAGTGTCTTTTTCTGAATAGTTTTTTACAAAGTAATTGATTGGAACACCACCATAATAATTCGTTCCGTTTCTTTTTGATGTTGCTCCATTTCCACCACCCATTCTATAACTTTCTTTTGGTTTGAACATAAAAAAGTCTTTATCAGTGATAGATGTATTTAATTGATGAAGCGGAGTTAAATCATCAATAATCCATAATGATCTACCTTGAGTAGCCGCAATTAAGTTATTTTCTTTTACTGCTAAATCAGTAACAGGAACAATGGGTAAATTCAATTGGAATTTCTGCCACTCTTTTCCATCATTGAAAGAAACGTACATTCCTCTTTCTGTTCCAGCATATAACAATCCTTTTCTTTTTGGATCCGCTCTTAAAGCTCTGGTAAAATCTTCATTTCCGATACCATTTGTAATTTTTTTCCAAGAAGCACCGTAATCTTCAGTTTTATAAATGTATGGCTGATAATCTCCCGTTTTATATTTCGTTCCAACAATGTAAGCTCCTCCTTTTGTGAAAGGATCAATTTCAATACAATTAATCATCATCCATTCAGGCATTTTTTTAGGAGTAATGTTTGTCCAGTTTTTACCGCCATCTCTAGTGATATGCACCAAACCATCATCAGATCCTGTATAAATTACACCATCCTCATTAGGAACTTCTGCTATTGCGAAAATTGTTCCGTAATATTCAACTCCAGTATTATCTTTTGTGATTGGTCCACCTGAAGGTCCTAATGTTTTCGGATCATTTCTAGTTAAATCTGGACTAATAATTTCCCAAGATTGCCCTTCGTTTGTAGTGGCATGAACATGATTAGAAGTTGCATATAATTTTTTAGGATTATTCGGTGAAAATAACACTGGAAAATTCCACTGGAAACGATATTTAAAATCTTCAGCTCCATGTCCCATTGGATCATCTGGCCAAACGTTAATAGCTCTTACCGATCCTGTTTTATGATTAACACGGGTTAGCAATCCTCCATAACTACCTCCGTAGGCAATATCATTATTTAAAGGATCTACTGCAATATGCGCACTTTCTCCTCCTGCTGTACTTTCCCAATCTTGACTGGTAATAAATCTTCCATCTGTTCTATGTGAAATTCTAATCGTTGAATTATCCTGTTGAGCCGCATAAATTCTATAAGGAAAATGATTATCGGTTGTTACACGGTAAAATTGGGAAGTTGGTTGATTCAAATACGTTGACCAGTTTTCTCCAGCATCAAAAGAAATTTGTCCTCCACCATCATCAGCAATTATCATTCTTTGATTGTCTTCAGGAGCAATCCATAAATCATGATGATCTCCATGCGGAGCATTATAAGTTTTATATGTTTTTCCTCCATCAGTAGATTTATGGTAACGAACATTCATCACATAAACAATATTTTCATCTTGAGTATCTGCATAAATACGAGTGTAGTACCAAGCTCTTTGACGTAATTTACGTTCACTATTAATCAATTTCCATGTTTTTCCTGCATCCGTAGATTTATAAACTCCACCTTTTTCATTTTCTATTAAAGCATATACTATTTCTGAGTTTACTGGAGAAACCGTTAAACCTGAAATTCCCCAAATGCCTTTTGGTAATCCGTCATTTTCAGAAATATTTGTCCAAGTCTCACCTTCATCAGTACTTTTCCAAATAGCAGAACCTTCACCACCACTTGATAAACTATACGGAGTTCTTCTAACATTCCAAGTTGAAGCGTATAAAACTCTTGGATTATTAGGATCGATAATTAAATCAATAGCACCAGCATCTGCATTACTGAATAAAACTCTTTTCCATGTTTTACCACCATCAATTGTTTTATAAACACCTCTTTCTTCAGTAGATTTATATAAATCTCCTAAAACAGCTGCAAACGCAATATCAGGATTTTTAGGGTGAATTCTTACTCTTGGAATATGTCTAGAATTTGGTAATCCCATATGTGTCCATGTTTTTCCCGCATTTTCTGATTTCCAAACCCCATCTCCAGAAGAAACGTTTCCACGAACTGTTTTTTCTCCCATTCCAACATAAATAATGTTGTTGTCCCATTCGCTAACAGCTATCGATCCTACAGATCCTCCGAAAAATCCATCAGAAATATTTTGCCAAGTATTACCGGCGTCAATTGTTTTCCAAATTCCACCTCCGGTTGTTCCCATGTAGAATAAATTTGGTTTTTTGGAAACTCCTGTTACAGCACAACTCCTTCCACCACGAAATGGACCAATGTTTCTCCATTCGATTGCGTTAAAATATTCTTCAGAAAATTTGCTATTGTTTTTTTGAGCGTTAACTTTGAAATTTAAGAATAGGAGGAAACATACTCCTATAAAAAGTAGTTTTTTCATTTGATTTAGTTGATTAAGATGCTAAATATAAAATTTTGTTAATGGACTTATTGTTAAAGATTCCTAAAAATCAATTATTTAAAGATAGTATTGTTGTTTCTGGTTCAAAAAGTGAGTCAAACAGACTATTAATTTTACAACAATTATATCCTGAACTAGTAATCGAAAATTTATCTAATTCAGATGATGCTGTTCACATGCAACATGCCTTAAAAGGAGAAGGAGAAGTCGCAGACATTGGTCATGCAGGAACGGCAATGCGGTTTTTAACTGCTTTTTTTGCGTCTCAAGAAGGAACTACAAAAATTTTACAAGGATCGGAAAGAATGCATAATCGTCCGATTAAAATTTTAGTTGATGCGCTAAAAGATTTAGGTGGAGATATTACCTATTTAGAAAAAGAAGGATATCCACCACTAAAGATTAATGGTAAAAAACTTGAGAAGAGTAAAGTTGCAATACAAGGAAATGTGAGCAGTCAATATATTTCGGCTCTATTATTAATTGCATCAAGTTTACCAAATGGTTTAGAGATTGAATTATTAGGTGAAATCACATCGATTCCATACATAAAAATGACGTTGAGTTTACTCAGTCAATTAGGAATAAAAAATTCATTTGAAGGGAATTTGATTAAGGTAAACCCGTTAGAAAGCATTGAAGCAAAGAAAGTGGTTGTTGAGGCTGATTGGAGTTCTGCATCTTACTTTTATTCTCTGGTTGCGTTAAGTGAAATTGGTACAGAAATTTCACTATCATCATACAAAAAAGAAAGTTTACAAGGAGATAGTTGCTTGGCTGAAATTTATAAACATTTTGGTGTTACCACCACTTTTGAGGAGTACACAATCCTCCTGAAAAAAGAAAAGGAAACTGGCACTTCTTTATTAGAATTAGACTTAGTGAAAGCGCCAGATATTGCTCAAACTATTGCTGTTACATGTTTTGCGTTAGGTGTTCCTTGTAAATTAGAAGGTTTACATACGCTGAAAATTAAAGAAACTGATAGGTTGGAAGCATTGAGAGAGGAAATAACTAAGTTAGGAGGAAAGATTAAAGTTACCAATGAAGAATTGATGTTAGAGTCTTCATCCGAAATTAATGAGAATGTAGCTATCGAAACGTATAACGATCACAGAATGGCAATGGCATTTACTCCATTAGCTTTAAAAGTCCCAATAAAAATTAATGATGCTAAAGTAGTAACGAAGTCGTATCGAAACTTTTGGGAAGACTTTGAGAATATTGGAATTCCTCAGGAAGTTCTAAAATAATACATCAAACGCTTGACAAGGCCTGTTTCCAAATCGTATATTTGCGGCCACTAATAAATATTCTATAATGAAATTATCTCAATTTAACTTCGAATTACCTAAAGAGTTATTAGCCGAATACCCATCTGAGCACAGAGATGAGGCTCGTTTAATGGTATTAAATCGAAAAGAACAAACTATCGAGCATAAGTTGTTCAAAGATTTAATCAATTATTTTGATGAGGGAGATGTTATGATGTTGAATAACACTAAGGTATTCCCTGCTAGAATGTTCGGAAATAAAGAGAAAACAGGAGCGAGAATTGAAGTATTCTTATTAAGAGAATTAAATGCTGAGCATAGATTATGGGATGTATTAGTAGATCCTGCTCGTAAAATTCGTATTGGAAACAAATTGTTTTTTGGAGAAGATGAAAGTTTAGTAGCGGAAGTTATTGATAACACAACTTCAAGAGGAAGAACTTTACGTTTCTTATTTGATGGTTCTTACGAAGAGTTTCGTAAAAAGTTAATTGAATTAGGAGAAACTCCTTTACCAAAATATATCAAAAGAGAGGTTGAACCAGAAGACGAAGAACGTTACCAAACTATTTATGCGAAGCATGAAGGTGCTGTAGCTGCTCCAACTGCTGGATTACATTTCTCAAAACACTTAATGAAGCGTTTAGAAATCAAAGGTGTTGATTTTGCTGAAATGACTTTACACGTTGGTTTAGGCACTTTTAATCCTGTAGAGGTTGAGGATTTATCGAAGCATAAAATGGATTCTGAGCAAATCATTATCCCAGAAGAAGCATGTAATATTGTAAATAATGCTTTAGATAAAAAAAGAAGAGTTTGTGCGGTTGGTACAACGGTTATGAGAACAGTAGAGTCATCGGTTTCTGCTAACCACAGATTAAATGCATATAATGGCTGGACAAATAAATTTATTTTCCCTCCATATGATTTTAGTATTGCTAACTGTATGGTAACAAATTTCCATACACCAAAATCGACTTTATTAATGATGATTGCTGCTTTTGCTGGATATGACTTCGTAATGGAAGCATATGAGGAAGCTGTAAAAGAGAAGTACAAATTTTACTCTTACGGTGACGCAATGTTAATCATCTAAAGAAATAATAAAAGATTATAACATAAAAAAAGCCTCATAGATGAAACTATGAGGCTTTTTTTATATTTTGAATTTCCTTTAAGGATTAATTACGGGAGTTCCATTATCAGGTGGGAAAACTTTACACTTTCCCTGACTATTACAAGTCCCTAAAAGCCCATTTTTATCATAACACCAACTGCCAGTAGAAACTCCTTCACACCAAGGATCGGTTCCTCCGTTAATTGTTGTTTGTTCTTTTTTAGTGAGCTTTTTTCCTAAGTTAAAAATTGATTTTTTCATTTTTTTTGGTTTTAAATTTATTTTAATATAGGAGAGCAACCTATTTCAATTTTAGAAAATCTAAAAAATATCGAAAACAGGGTTTAAAATTCTTTTCTAAGTCCTTTCAGCTTCTTAAAGATAGCGATTTAATTTTGTAAGATGAAAATTTGCTATGGCAAGAATATTATTAACTTTTAAGAAAAAGTAGAAAAATCAAAAGACATAATTTTATTATTAACTCTTAATACAATAGTGTACTTTTGCACCAATGAAACCGCAGAAGAAAGATATACGTGCACTAACGAAAGATCAGCTTAGAGATTTTTTTGTTGAAAATGGTGATAAAGCATTTCGTGGAAATCAAGTTTATGAATGGTTGTGGAATAAAGCAGCACATTCTTTTGATGATATGACTAACATTTCTAAGGAAACTAGAGAAATGTTAGACGCTAACTTTGTAATTAATCATATCGAGGTTGATGCAATGCAGCGTAGTAATGATGGAACTATTAAAAATGCCATTAAATTACATGATGGTTTAATTGTAGAATCGGTTTTAATTCCAACAGATAAAAGAACCACGGCTTGCGTTTCAAGTCAAGTAGGTTGTAGTTTGGATTGTAAATTTTGTGCGACAGCGCGATTAAAGCGAATGAGAAATTTAAACGCAGACGAAATTTATGATCAAGTTGTAGCAATTGATAAACAAAGTAGATTATATCATAATCATAAATTAACGAATATCGTTTTTATGGGAATGGGAGAGCCCTTGATGAATTATAATAATGTTATCAAAGCAATCGATAAAATTACTTCTCCTGAAGGTTTAGGGATGTCTGCAAAGAGAATTACACTCTCTACTTCTGGAGTTCCTAAAATGATCAAAAAAATGGCAGATGATGAAGTGAAGTTTAATCTTGCTGTTTCTTTACATTCAGCCATAGATGATGTAAGAACCTCTATAATGCCATTCAATAAAACTTTTCCGCTGACAGATTTAAAAGAAGCGTTAGAGTATTGGTTTGAAAAGACGAAGCGAAAAATCACTTATGAATACGTTGTATGGCAGGGAATTAATGACCGCAAAGAAGATATTGATGCATTGGTTAAATTCTGTAAATATGTGCCTTCAAAAGTTAATTTAATTGAATATAATCCAATTGATGATGGAGAGTTTCAACAAGCCTCAGAACGTGCTTTGAATAATTATATTTCTAATTTAGAAATGAATGATATCGTTGTGAATGTTCGTCGTTCTAGAGGAAAAGATATTGATGCTGCTTGCGGCCAACTTGCAAATAAATCTTAAATGAAACAGGTGTACGATGTTATTATAATTGGAGCTGGTCCGGGAGGAGGGCAATGCGCGAGAGTGTTATCAAAAAAAGGATATAAGGTCTTATTAGTAGAAAAATTCGCAAGTTTTAGAGAGAACAACTATTCAAGCGCGGGTATGTCTTTAAGCCCATTGAAAGAGTTTGGTATTCCAGAATCAGTAGTCGGATCTTTTTGGAATAAAATCGATATACAGTGTACAAAGAATAAATACGCCTGGGAAAGCAAAAACATGCAAGGCGCTGTTCTTGATTTTGGTAGTTTAAAACAGTTTCTTGCAGATGAAACTTTATCAAATGGAGGCGATGTTTTGTTAGGATACAAATACTTCAAAAAGGAGCATCAAGAGGATAAAATTATCGCTCATTTTAAAAATACAAAAACAAAAGAGATCTTAACTCTAGAGTCTAAGTTATTAGTAGATGCTACCGGAGCAAATAGAAAGGTTATCTACGATAAAAAATCTGAAGAACCTGAATTTTTTATTGGCACAGGTATAGAATATCTTATTAAAGTGGAAGATGATGTTTATAAGAATTGCGATAATAAACTTACTTTTTTCTTAGGTCATAAGTGGGCAAAATATGGATATTCTTGGATTTTTCCAATGGGAGATAACATTCTTAAAGTAGGAGCAGGAAAAGTTTTTGTAGAAGACGAAAATGAGGCTAATGACAGTGTAAAAAAGTATACGCTGAAAGTTTTAGAAGATTTTTTAGGGTTGAAAAACTATGAACTTTTGGATATTCATGGCGGAGTAGTAAGGTATAGTGCTGGAATACATGATACCTTTTACAAAAATAGAGTTGTAGCCATTGGAGATGCTATTTCTGCTATTAATCCTAAAGGTGGAGAAGGAATAAAGTATGCAATGCGAAGCGCTGATACTGCCTCAAAATATATAGATTCATATTTAAAAACAGGAAAAGAAAGCTTCAACAATTACAGGAGAATTTGGCGTATGAAGTATTGGTTTTCTTGGAAATTAAGTGAAATAGCAGCAAGAAAAATTTATTATAAATATTCTGATGAAAAAATTGAGTACCGTATGAGTACTTATAACAAAACTTCAAATATGCAGGTTTTGGTTGATTCATTATTCGAGTTTAAACCACATAAAATATTCTATAAAATTCTAGCATTATATTTTCTCGATTTAAAATCAAAAGTGACTGGAGTTTTTAAATGATTTTTTTGTTTAAAAACTTCATTTAATGTGCTGTAAAGATTATAAACTAATGTATCTAGTTTAATTTATTTCAGTACTTTTGATCATTCACAGAGAAAGGAGAACTCTAATGAAACCTGTTGAAGAAATAAAACTTCCTATAGCTAAAGAAATGGAACTTTTTGAGTCTAAATTTAAAGACTCAATGCTTTCTAAGGTCCCTTTATTAAACAGAATTACTTATTATATCGTTAGAAGAAAAGGAAAGCAGATGCGACCAATGTTTGTGTTTTTGGTTGCGAAAATGGTTTCAAATGGAGGTTTCGATGAAAGGACCTATAGAGGAGCTTCTGTAGTGGAATTGATTCATACAGCTACCTTAGTGCACGATGATGTAGTAGATGATAGTAATAGACGAAGAGGTTTTTTCTCGATAAATGCGCTTTGGAAAAACAAAATTGCCGTTTTAGTAGGAGATTTTTTATTATCGAAAGGATTATTACTTTCAATAGATAATGAAGATTTTGATTTATTGAAACTGATTTCTATTGCAGTTAGAGAAATGAGTGAAGGGGAACTTCTTCAAATTGAAAAAGCTCGAAAATTAGATATTACAGAAGATGTGTACTTCGAAATCATCCGACAAAAAACAGCAACTCTAATAGCGGCATGTTGTGGTATTGGAGCAGCCTCAGTAGGGGCAAGTAACGATACTGTTCAAAAAATGAGGAAGTTTGGAGAGTATATAGGAATAGCCTTTCAGATTAAAGATGACTTGTTTGATTACACAGATGATAAAATAGGGAAACCTACAGGAATCGATATCAAAGAACAAAAGATGACCCTACCATTAATTTATACGCTTAATAATTGTTCTTCAGAAAAGAAAAAGTGGCTAATTAATTCGGTAAAGAAACATAATAAGAACAAGAAAAGAGTAAAAGAAGTTATTTCATTTGTTAAAGAGAGTGGAGGTATCGATTATACAGTTGAAAAAATGCACAAGTATAAGAATAGGGCATTAGCTATTTTAGATAATTATCCTGATTCTGAATACAAAAAATCACTACTTCAAATGATCGATTATGTTGTAAATCGAAAAATATAGCGAAAACACACGAATAGCAAATCATCGATTAAATTTTACCAATCAACCAAATATTATTACCGAAAAGTTAAAAAGTAAAGGCTTTTTCATGAGCTTTTTTATCTTTGTATATATGAAATCTGTTATTTCTAAAATATCATCAGTATTAATGGCACTTTTAGTGCTTTTTTCTACCTTTTCTTTTACGATAGAAAAGCATTATTGCGGTGATTTTTTAGTTGCAATTTCGTTTTTTGGAGAAGCTAATAATTGCGCAGATGAATTAGAAGAAGATGATTGCGACAGTCCAGAAGTGTTACAAGAAAAGAACTGTTGTAAAAATGAAATTCAAAACATTGAAGGGCAGGACGATTTAAGAAACTCTCTAGAGAAATTTGATCTTGATAAGCAGCAATTTTTAGTTGCATTTGTCACTTCATTCAACGATTTATTTCTTCCAGAAAAACAAGAAAAGAAGGAGAATATACATCATCTTCCTCCCAAACTTATTCAAGACCTACAAGTACTTCACGAAGTTTACATCATATGATTTAGAACATTTTTTCAAGCTAAAAAGCAAACAAAAAATGTAAAATATAAATCATATTAAATTCATGAAATTTAAAATTATCTTTTGTGCATTGCTAATGCTGTATGCTCAATTGATAGCTCAAAACTCATTCAAAGGAAGGATTATGGATAAAACGAATCCAAAAGAAAATCTAGGTGTTTTTGGAGCTAACATATACTGGTTAAATACCACAGTCGGAACCACAACAAATGAAAATGGTTGGTTCGAAATCCCTTATAGAAAAGAATATAAAAAATTAGTAATTAGTTTTGTTGGGTATAAAACGGATACTGTCGAAGTAAATAGTTTAAAGCCTTTGCATCACTTTATTTCGGAAGAAAATACACTTCAAGAAATTTCAATAGAAACGCAAAAGCAGGCTACGTCAAGATCATTTTTACAAACTCAAAATGTGTTTACAGTCAATAGTGATGAGCTTTTAAAAGCTGCTTGTTGTAATTTGGCTGAGAGTTTCGAAACGAATCCATCTATCGATGTAAACTTTTCTGATGCCTTAACTGGAACTCGTCAAATACAAATGTTAGGACTAAATAGTCCTTATTTACTTATCGCGCAAGAGAATATTCCAATGGTCCGCGGAGCTTCACAGGTGTACGGACTTACTTTTACACCAGGAACTTGGGTTGAAAGTATTCAAATTGGAAAAGGAGCTGGAAGTGTTGTAAACGGGTATGAAAGTATTTCAGGACAAATTAATGCAGAATTGGTAAAACCTCTTACAGATAAAAAGTTTTTTGTTAATGGTTACGGAAACTTAAATGGTCGATTAGAGTTGAATACTCATTTTAATCAGAAAGTAAGTGAAAAGTGGTATACAGGTTTGTATCTGCATGGTAATTTACGAAGTCAGAAATTTGATAATAACAACGATAATTTTCTTGATGCACCATTAGCAGAACAAATTAATGTAATGAATCGTTGGCAATATATAAATAACGAATCTGGTTGGGTGAGCTTCTTTAACTTACGCTTTTTAAATGACCGTAAACAGACGGGAGAATTAGGGTTTAATCCAGAAACAAATAAAGGTTCTAATACAATCTGGGGAAGTGAAATTAAAACCAAGCGTTTAGACTTTTCTGGAAAAGTGGGATATGTCTTTCCTGAGTTACCATTTCAAAGTATGGGGTTTCAATTATCTTATAGTAATCACGACCAGGAGTCTTATTTCGGATTGAGAGATTACAATATTAAACAGCAAAGTATTTACGCAAACTATATTTTTAACTCAATTATAGGAGATACTCGAAACAAATTTAAAACCGGAATTAGCTTTACCTACGATGATTATGAAGAATTGGTAGAAACTGCTGATTTTTCTAGAGACGAAAACTCTATCGGAGTCTTCTTTGAGTACGCATATGACAATAGCGATGATTTCAGTTTAACTGCTGGTCTTAGATTGGATAAACATAATTTAATCGGAACATTTGTAACTCCTAGATTGCATTTAAGATACGTTCCTTGGGAAAAAGGCGTGTTCAGAGCTTCAGTTGGAAGAGGTGTTAGAAGTGCTAATATTTTTGCGGAAAATCAACAGTTGTTTGCGTCCTCACGTCAAATTAATATAATAAACGGAGGAGGCAATATTTATGGTTTAAATCCTGAGAAAGCCTGGAATTATGGAGTTTCTTTTTTACAAGGATTTAGATTGTTCAATAAAAAAGGAGATATAACTTTCGATTTTTATCAAACGAATTTTGAAAATCAGATCGTTGTAGATTGGGAAAATCCTCAAGAAATATCGTTCTATAATTTAAATGGAAACAGTGTTGCAAATAGTTTTCAAGTAGAAACAAATTATACGCCTTTTAAACATTTTAATGTTAGAGCAGCATATAAATTTTTTGATGTATCCACAGATTATAATTCAGGAAATTTGACGAAACCAATTCAACCACAAAATCGTTTTTTTACAAATCTTTCTTACGAGACTTGTAAAACAGACAAATTGAGTTCTTGGAAATTTGATGTAACTTATAATTTTATAGGTAAACAGCGTTTACCAAATACTGCATCAAATCCTCTAAACTTTCAATTGCCGGAATACTCAAAAGGATTTAGTTTATTAAATACTCAAATCACTAAGGTTTTTTCTAAGAAGTTCGAAGTGTATATTGGAGGTGAAAATATTACAAATGTTAAACAACAAAACCCAATTTTAGGAAGTGAAGATCCATTTGGGGCTAATTTTGATAGTACAATAGTGTATGCTCCAATTTTTGGAAGTGCATACTACGCAGGGTTTAGATTTAAAATCAATTAAAAATTAAGACATGAAAAAAATTATAACAATTATTTGTCTAGTACTTATAGGATTTACCGGGCAAGCTCAAAAAAAGAGGAAAAATGCAAAATTAACCTTCGAAGTAGATGGTGTTTGTATGATGTGTAAAAAAAGGATAGAAAAAGCTGCACTTAATACAAAAGGTGTAAAATTTGCAAATTGGGATGTAAATAATCATCAGTTAATGGTGATTATTGATGAACGCAAAACAGACAAGAAAAAAGTATGTGAAAGTATGGCGAAAGCTGGACACGATACAAAAGAAATAAAAGCTACAGACGAGGCATACGATAAATTACATGCATGTTGTAAATATAGAGATGAAGAAATAAAAGAGCAACATCAAGAAAAACAACAATAAATGTAATGCTTACAATATTCTTACGACCTTATTTCTTATGAGGTCGTTTTTTTTTATTTTTTCACTACTTCTTTTAGTGTTACCAACTAATGCTCAAACTTGTTGTTCAGGAGGAGTTCCTTTGTCTAATAATATTGGATTACCTTTTTTGGATAAGGGTGCTTATCAGTTCGGGTTGTTTTACGACTACAATAATTTAAATACATTAAATGAAGGGTCAAAGGTCTTGAATGATGATTCTCGGCGAAGAATTACAAATTCGATATTGTTCAACTTTAGCTATAATTTTTCAGAGCGACTGTTGGTAGAAAGTTTGTTTACTTGGGTAAATCAACAACGAGAAATTACACTTGGTAATAATGTGAATTTTGATGAGACTTTTGGAATTGGTGACGCTATTTTGTTGCTGCGCTATATGCTTGTTAAAAAAGAATACTCGAGTTTGATAGTAGGAGTTGGTGGTAAAATCCCATTAGGTTCTACTGAAGAGGTAAATAGCTTAGGAATTCTATTAAATGCCGATTTACAGCCTGGAAGTAATGCCTTCGATTATGTTTTCACTTCTACATACTCCAAGATTTTTGATTTTAGAAAATCATTACAGTTTTACTCTCGAGCTACTTATAGAAATACTGGTGTAAATAATTCTTATTTAGGTGCTAGCGATTATAAATTTGGTAATGAGTTTCAACTATTTTTTGGAGCGACTGATTCATTTATTATTTGGAGGCAAATTGTAAATCCAAGTCTAGAGTTTAAATACAGAAATGCTCAAATGGATGAGTTAAATACCAATGATGTTGCAAATACAGGAGGAGAGTGGATTTTTTTGAATCCATCAATTAGTATTGCTATCTCTCCTAAAATAATCTTTTCAATACGTTTTGAATTACCTATATACAGTAATGTAACAGGAGTTCAATTAACGCCAACGTATAGAATTAATACTGGAATTTCGATTCAATTTGGTAATAATAAAATAGACAATTCACTAATAAACTAAATGATGCATTATGAATTATAAAAAGTATTTGTATCTACTATTTTCACTAGTTATTATAGTAGCTTGTTCTTCAAGTCCTGAAAATGATGTTGTTTCTGATGATGGAAACAATCCTGTTTCAGGAGGAAACGGAGGAAGTGGTTCAGATCCTAATAATGGAGGGGGAAACCCTTCTTCAAGCACTTGGTCAATTCCTAAAGATCAAATTGTAGATGTATCTGGAAAAGATGGAATACCATCAATTGATAATCCTGTTTTTATTTCTGCTGATGATAGTCGAGTAAGTACATATATGGATGATAATGATTTGGTTGTCGGAGTTAAACTTGGGAATGTAATTAAAGCTTATCCGCATAAAATTCTGGATTGGCATGAAGTGGTAAATGATGAGTTTTCGGGAAGAAAAATTACCATCAATTACTGTCCGCTAACAGGAACAGCATTTGCATGGGAATTTAAAAAAGATAATACCCCTTATACTTTCGGAGTTTCTGGGTTATTATATAAATCAAACTTAATTCTTTATGATAGAGAAACTGATAGTAATTGGTCTCAAATGGAGTTAGCTTGCGTAAATGGTGCTGAAAGAGGAAAATTACCTAGCTTAATTCAATTAGTAGAAACAAACTGGAAAACATGGAAGAATAGTTATCCAGAAACAGAGATAATGTTGAATCAACAAGGCTTTGATCGAAATTATCAAATTTATCCCTATGTTGGTTATTTAGATACTGATGATTTTTTGATTTTTCCAGTGACACCACTAGATAATCGATTGTTGTTAAAAGAGAGAGTTCATGGCTTAATAGAGGGAGGTAATGTAAAAGCGTTTAGGTTTCAGGAATTCGTAGATGGTAATACTATTAAAGACAAATATCAGGCAAAGGATTTCTTGCTCGTCGGAAATGAAAACGTGATTAAGAGTTTTATACTTTCTCCCGATTTGAAAGATGTAGAATTTACCTATTCATATGCTGATAACACTGAGTTTTTCCAAGATAGTTTAGGTAATAAGTGGTCTATAATAGGAGAAGCAATTGAAGGGCCAATGATAGGTAGAAAGTTGCAAGATGCTACTTCTGTTACCGGATTTTGGTTTTCATTAGCATCTTTTTATCCAAATCCTGCGATTTATTAAAGCACGAAGTAATAGATATAATAAAAAACTCCCAACTTAATTGGGAGTTCTTTCTGTTGTTATTTTATATCTAATGTAATTTTTTTCGAAATTAGTTTACCAGATTCAGTGATTCCTTCAATATAAACTTGCATTGCTTTTTGTGCATTGGTTGGTATTGTAATTGTTTCACTTTCTTTTCCTTCTAAATGAATATTTGGTTCCCAAAAAACACTACCAAATTTTTGATAAGTATCATCTGTAAAAGATGGGTATAATGGATTATAATATTCCTTTTCAGCTACAAAACCTATGGGAGCTTTTACATGAGCAAAACGAGATGTTTTATTTATATATTCAAGAGGAGAAAGACTAAAAATATGAATTTCTTCACCAAACCCACCAGGGTGTCTTCCATAAAAAATCTCCTTAACAGTATCCAAATAGGTCATTTCTGCTATCCAGGTACTAAAAGTAATCTCATCGTTGTCAAGAAACATTCTTACTGCTGATCTACCTCTATTCGAACCTATCTTGCCAAAGCCTCTTGGTATAATTACAGGAGCTCCAATTGCATTATATCCAATACCATAATTTTTAGAGCGTAAAAAGTCTATCACCGTTTCACCAGAAGCTATAATTCTTTTGTCAAGATTTCCTCTTCTAAACATGGTAGCTCGTCCATAAAACTTGTAATCTTCTTTCTTTTTTTTCTTTGCTTTAACTTCTACTTCGTCTAAATCTTCAAATTCACTTTTAAGTTGTTTAAAATTACTTACTTCTAGCTCAGTTCTTCGCTCTGATTCTATTTCTGAATCGTCAATATCTTCATATAATTTACCACCAGTGAAGGATAGTGCTGGTGAAATTTTGTAGTAATTATCTCTGCTATTTAAACCAAAATTTAAGGTTGAATTCTTTTTAACAAAAGAATTTTCTAGCTTGTATGGAGTTTCATTATGAGCGATAACTCTAACTAAGTTATTAGCTTTTGACGAAAGCAAAATAGATTGCTTTGACGACAAGCTTTTATTAATTCTTGCAGTTATATCAATTCCGTTTTCAAAATCAA
The DNA here is from genome assembly GCF_049239625.1 of Tenacibaculum sp. MEBiC06402. Lineage (NCBI taxonomy): Bacteria > Pseudomonadati > Bacteroidota > Flavobacteriia > Flavobacteriales > Flavobacteriaceae > Tenacibaculum > Tenacibaculum sp. MEBiC06402. The sequence goes on along the minus strand of NZ_JBMKKT010000105.1, from coordinate 158,029 downwards.
AAAGTGTTTTAGGAGGAGAGTTAAAAATCAAGTTCCAATTGTATTTACTCCATCCTTGAATAAGTAGTAATAAATCTAAATCTCTTTGTTGACCTTTATAGCTTTTTCCTAGTAGTTTTGATGGACTCTGGATATCACCTTTAATATAAGGTTTTAATAGAAAGGAAGAAATGATATTATTTTTTGGCTTATAAGCTTTGCTATTTTCTGGAAGGAAAGAAGCACTGACGCGCGCAGCTTCGTTTGCAAAATTTTTAAGTTTTACATCAAGCGAGTCCTTTGTTCTATTTCTAGTATCACTAATGTTAACTTCTTGAAATAATTCCTCAGACTTAACGAAAAATAATCTTTCTGAAATAGGTTTGTCTTCTTCATTAAAAACCGTTACGATATTTATTCCAGGTTGAAAATTGTCTTTATTTAAAAGTAAAGCATGATTTAAGTGGTTTTCATGTAATTTAAAAGGATAGTTCTTAAAACTCCTAGTATTATGAATCATCACTCTATATTGTTTACCGGCTATTGTTTTTAAAGTTTCATTGTTAGTAATAACATTAATACTTACTTTTTTCGAATCTTTACTATTAACAATTAAAGAGATACCTCTAGATTCAGGTTTTGGTAGATTTGCTTTTAATTCAGTTCCGTTTTCTAGAATTACATGAAATGAATAAGACTCGTTTTCTTTCAAGAAAAGTTTAACACTATTCATTCCAAATAAGTTAGTAGAAAAATGACGAACCGTATTATCGTTTTGGTCCTTGATAATACCTTTAGCTATTTTAACACCTTGGTTTTTGTCGTTTTTAACAAGTATACCTATGTTATTTAATGTATTAGATACTAAATGACCTCCTTCTGGAAACAATTTAAATTCGTAAAAGTCTGTTTCTCTAAGTATAGTTCGTTTATTGTTCTTGTCTGAACTAACAATCTTTATTTTTTGATAGAAAGCATTATCGTCTTCAAAATTTTTCATCCACTTTGTCGAAGCTTTCAAATAATAGGAATCACCAGTAAAAGTAGAATCTACAAGAATATTTCCTCGACCTGTTCCATCTGTAATATGAACAAGTTGTTGATCTTTTAAGGCACCATTTTTATTGAATATTGATACATAAAGATTTGTGGTAGTTGGATGAAGTTTTTGCGTGTTTTGCTCTTGAACATAAGCTTTGTACCAAATTTCTTCTCCTCTTAAAAAACTAGTTTTGTTTAAATGTAAGAAAGGAATTTCCCTAGTGTTTTCAAAGTAATTGACATAGCTAGAGTCAATTGTTTTTTGCGCGAAAACATTGTAGTACTGGATAACCAGTAAAAAAAGTAATAGTGTTTTTTTCATAGTAAAATAGGTTGATTAAAGGTCGAAAAATATCAAGAATGATGCCGAAACCCTTTTTTTACTATTTAATTATAAGTTCCACTTTTTTTGAAATTAATTTTCCAGATTCAGTAATTCCTTCAATATAAACCTGCACTTTTTCCTGAAGATTAGCGGGTATTTGAATGGTTTCATTTAAGTATCCTTGGAGTTTTATATTTGGTTCCCAAAACATACATCCATACTTTTGATATGTCTCATTTGTAAAGGAGGGATAAATAGGGTTGTAATATTCTTTTTCAGTTGCAAAACCTATCGGGATTTTTATATGTGAAAACTCAGCTCTTTTATCGATATATTCAGCAGGATTTAACCTGAAAATATGTATTTCTTCACCAAGTTTTCCAGGATTTCTGCCGTAAAAAATTTCCTTGATTGTATTTAGATAAACTTGTTCCAAAACCCAATGTTCCTGTGATATATCATACCCATCAAGAAAAATTCGTAGAAGAGGTCTTCCAAATCTATCGGACTCTTCAACACTATCTGTAATTAATGAGGCTTTAGGCCCTAATCCTCTAGGGACAACTTTTTCCTGAGCATAATCGTAATATCCTTTTTCTTTGAAAAAATCAAGAAGCGTCTCACCTGAGGCAATCATTTTATTTTCTAACCTTGCACTAGTGAGCATGGTTATCCCTCCGTAAACTTTGTCATGATTTTCAGTTTTTCTTCTTTTTTTATTAGCGTCAACTTCTACTTCATTTAAATTTTCATATTCATTTTTAAGCGGTTTAAAATTACTTACTTCAAGTTCTAGTCTTTTGGATAATTCCATTTGAGAGTTAGTAATCTTCTCTCGTAATATACCTCCAGAGTAGGATAGTGCTGGAGCTATTTTAAAGTAATTATCATTACTACTTAATCCAAAATTTAATATTGAGTTTTTCTTTAGAAAAGAATTCTTTAAAACCCAAGGATTCTCTTTGTGAGTAATTATTCTGATTAACTTGTTTTTATTTGATGATAAAACAATTGATTGTTTCGAGGATAACGTTTTATTCAATCTGGCCGTTAGATCAATCCCGTTTTCAAATTCAAAATTGGTTTTAGGTGGATTGTAAAAAATGTTATTCCAATTGTATTTACTCCATCCTTGAATTAGTAATAACAAATCTAAATCTCTTTGCTGACCTTTGTAGGTTTCTCCTAAAAGTTTAGTTGGGTTTTGTATGGAACCTTTTATATAAGGTCTTAATAAATAAGTTGAAATAATATTATTTTTAGGTCGATAAGCTTGGGTGTTTCCAGGCAAGAAAGAGGCACTTAAGTACACTTTTTCTTTGGTAGGATTTGTGAATTTTACAGCAACCGAATCATTGCGCATTCTTTTAGTGTTACTAACTCGAATGTTTTGGAATAAATCATCAGATTTTATATAAATCAATCGCTCAGAAATAGGTTTGTTTTCATTATTAAACACTGTAATTATGTTTATTCCAGGACTCAATTCTTCTGGTTTTAAAAGTAAAGCATGGTTGTAGTTGTTTTCTTTAAAAGTAAATGGAAAGTTTCTATAATTACGGGTATTATGAACCAATATGCGATATTGTTTTCCTGCAATTTCTTTGAGTGTTTCTTTGTTCGTAATAACATTAACAGTTACTTGATTTTTATCTTTACTGTTAACTATCAAAGAAATTCCTTTTGACTCTGGTAATGGAGTTGAAGCTTTAATTTTAGAGCCGTTTGAGAGCGTTGCATGAAAGGTATAACTTGTGTTTTCTTTTATAAATAATCGAATATTGTTCATTCCGAACTCATTAGTGTTGAACTTTCTAATGATATTGTTGTTCTGATCTTTGATAACTCCTTTCTGAATTTTTACACCTCTATTTTGATAGTCCTTGATAAGAACTCCTATATTGTTTAAAGTGTTTGCTACAAAATGACCTCCTTCGGGAAATAATTTAAACTCAAAAAAATCTTTTTCGGATACAGTAATTTTTTTTTCTTCTTCATTAGAGGATACAATGCTAATTTTTTGATAAAAGGCGTTATCCTCATTAAAGTTTTTCATCCATTTTGTAGAAGCTTTTATGTAATAATTTTTACCATTGTAAGTGGAGTCTAAAAGAATGCTTCCATAACCTACACCATTTATGATATGAATTAATTGCTGATCTTTAAAACTGGTATTTTCATTAAATATGGAAACATAAAGATTGGTAGTGGTAGTGTGTAATTTTTGAGAATTTTGTTCTTGTATATAAGCTTTAAACCAAATCTCCTCTCCTTGTAAATAGCTTGTTTTATTAAGATGTAAATAAGGGACTTCTCTAGTGTTTTGGAAATACTTGACGTAACTACTATCAATTTCCTGTTGAGCAAAAATTGAGTATTGAAATACTAATGTTCCGATTAGGAGGATAAATATATTTTTTTTTCTAAGCATTTTGAGATGTTAATAGGTTAATTTTATTTGGATAAAATGACTTCTTGTGAGATTAATTTTCCTGATTTTGTAATTCCCTCTAAGTGAATTTTTATTTTCTTTTGTGCATTCAAAGGAACTTTTACCTCTTTAGTTGAATTCGCTTCAATGTCAATTATTGGTTCCCAAAAAACACTACCATATTTTTTATACGTTTCGTTGGTGAAAGAAGGGTAAACAGGATTGTAATATTCTTTTTCAGTAGCAAATCCAACAGGTATTTGAATGTTTGAGAAATTTGCTCTTTTATCAATATACTCGGTAGGATTTAATCTGTAGATGTGAATCTGTTCACCAAATCTTGAAGGATCTCGACCGTAAAAAATTTCTTTCACAGTATTTAAATATATCATTTCTAACATCCATAAAGATTGTGATATTTCTTCGCCGTCCAAAAATACTCTAACAGCAGGCCTTCCAAATCTTTCGTTAAACTCATCTCCTCCTTCTGGTGCGGAATTTAATCCAGAGTTATTTGATCCTGACAGAGAATTAATACCTCTTCGAGTTATAGTTAAGTCTCCAATTTCATTTCGAAGTACAGAATAATTTTTAGATCGAATAAAGTCTACTACTGTCTCACCTGAGGCAATAATTATATTATCCATTTTTGCACTCGTTAGCATCGTTACTCCACCATAAATATTATCTTGGTTTTTGGTTTTTCTTCTGTTTCTTATAGCTGTAACTTCTACTTCGTTTAAATCTTCGAATTCACTTTTTAATGATTTAAAATTACTTACTTCGAGTTCTAAATTTCTAAAAGTTGGAAATTGAGAAATATCAATGTTTTCCAATAAAGAATTGTTAGAGTAGGAAATTGCAGGAAAAACTTTGAAATAGTTGCCGTTACTACTTAATCCAAGTTTAAGAGTAGAGTTTTTCTTAATGAAAGAGTTTTTAAGAATCCAAGGATTTTCAGTAGGATTAATTATTCGAATAAGATTATTTTCCTTTGATGTTAAAACAATAGATTGTTTTGAGGTTAAACATTTATTTAGTCTCAATGTTAGATCTATTCCGTTTTCAAAAGTATAGTTTGTTGCTGGGGGAGTTGTGAAAATGGAATTCCAGTTATATTTACTCCATCCTTGAGTAAGTAAAAGAAGATCCAAGTCTCGTTCTTGTCCTTTGTAAGGTTTTCCTAAAAGTTGCATAGCGTTTTGGATATCTCCCTTTACATATGGCTTAAGTAAAAAAGACGATATAATATTATTGTTAGGATTATAAGCTTGTGTGTTTTCGGGTAAAAAAGAAGCACTTAAGTGCACTTCTTCTTTTGAAGGGTTCGTAAACTTTACAGTAATTGAATCATTACGTATTTTTTTTGTGTTGCTAATTTTAATATTTTGAAACAAATCATCTGATTTCACGAATATAATGCGCTCCAAAATAGGTTGATTTTGATCATTAAAAACAGTAATAATATTAATACCTGGATTTACTTCTTGTTCTTTTAAAATTAATCCATAATTGATTTGATTTGCATCTAGCGTAAAAAGAAAGTTTCGGTAACTACGAGTGTTATGAACTAAAACTCGATATTGCTTCCCCGAAAAATCCTTCAAGGTTTCTTGATTCGTAATTATATTTAAACTTATGCTTTTAGGGTTTTTATTATTTACAATTAATGAGAATCCTTTTGGTTCTGGTTTCGGAAGAACTGCTTCTATTTCTGATCCATTATCTAAAATAGCATAGAAAGTATAAACATCGTTTTCTCTGAGAAATAATCGTATGCTATTCATACCGAGAGAATTCGTGTTGAAATGACGAATAGTATTTCCATTTTGGTCTTTAATTATACCTTTTTGGATTTTTACTCCTTGGTTTTCATAGTCTTTAATTAATACTCCGATGTTATTTAAAGTATTTGCAACATAATGACCACCTTCAGGAAATAATTTAAACTCATAGAAGTCTTGTTTAGTAGCCGTTACTTTTTCCTGGTCTTCAACTTGTCTAATAAGTTTTATTTTTTGATAATAAGCGTTATCCTCTTTGAAATTTTTCATCCATTTTGTAGATGCTTTTAAATAATATTCTTTATCAGTATAGGTTGAGTCAAGAAGAAAACTCCCACGTCCAACACCATTAGTAATATGAATTAGTTTTTGTTTAATCAAAGAGGCATTCTCATTAAAAACAGAAACATAAAGATTGGTGGTAGTAGGATGTAGTTTTTGAGAATTTTGTTCTTGTACATATGCTTTAAACCAAATTTCTTCTCCTTGCAAAAAACTCGTTTTGTTTAAATGTAAAAATGGAATTTCTCGTGTATTTTCAAAATATTCTTGATATTTCTCATCTGTAGCTTTTTTCTGAGCAAAAGAACTCAAAACAAATAATATGCAGAATGTTAGTATGTAATTTTTTTTCATATTGAATTTTTGAAATGTTTCTCTTAAAGATATTAAATAATTAGTTTGATAGCAAGATGAATGAGTGAACGATACGTTTCAATGAGTGAACATGATTTCGCAAAAAAAAAAGCAACCCCGAAAGGGATTGCTTCAATAAGTTATAAGAAAGATTATTTGGACTTTGTAAACAAATATATTTCTCTATCGTAACTCGGATTTGAAACATAAATTTTGCTAAACTCTTTTAATCTTCTATTATCTAAAAGATAAAGTCTGTTTATACCCATTCCGAGTATTTGTGTATTGTCTAGGTAAATAGAAGTTACTCCTCTACTAACACTCCCGAAGCTTTTTTCACGATACATCTTACTGCCGTCTTCAATCGTATTGAAAGCTGTAGATTGTTCGGTTAGTTTTTTTAGTTCAGACATACTAAAGCCACCTTCTTTTCTCAAAAATGTGAATACAAATTGATTTAAGTTAAAGGATTCGTCAATATCATATGCTTTAAAACTGATAAAGTCTTTTTCTTTTGAAATATTTTCAGCGACTTGTTGTGCTGTAAGACCAGTTAAAATAAAGAAAGCAATAACGAATGACTTGAATGAAAGTTTTTTTGTGTTCATAGCGTTTAAATTTAATAGTTAGTAATGACTGAATATCATCAAGAATCAGACCAAAAAAATAAGCTTTGGAAAAGGACCAAAGCTTATTTAATATATTTAACTCTTAAATGTAATCTACAGAGATTACATCATTCCTGGCATTCCACCACCCATAGGAGGCATTCCACCACCTGGATTATCTTCTTTAATATCAACTAAAGCACATTCAGTAGTAAGAATCATTCCAGCAACAGAAGCTGCATTTTCTAATGCAACACGAGTTACTTTTTTAGGATCGATAATCCCAGCCTCAAGCATATCAACATACTCTTCGGTCTTAGCATCATATCCGAAGTTGCTTTCACCTTCTAATACTTTATTGATTACTACAGAACCTTCACCACCGGCATTTTCTACGATTGTACGTAAAGGAGCTTCAATTGCACGATTTACAATTTGAATTCCAGTAGTTTCATCTAAGTTTTCAGTGGTTAATGTTTCTAATACTTTTTTAGCTCTAACTAAAGCAACTCCACCACCAGCAACAATTCCTTCTTCCACCGCAGCACGAGTAGCATGTAAAGCATCATCAACACGATCTTTCTTTTCTTTCATTTCAACCTCAGAAGCGGCTCCAACGTATAATACAGCAACTCCTCCAGCTAATTTAGCCAAACGCTCTTGTAATTTCTCACGATCGTAGTCAGAAGTTGTAGTTTCGATTTGAGCTTTAATTTGGTTTACACGAGCTTTGATTTGAGTTTCATCTCCAGCTCCGTTTACTACTGTAGTGTTATCTTTGTCAATAGTTACTGTTTCAGCAGTTCCTAATAAATCTAAAGTAGCATTTTCTAAAGAGAATCCTCTTTCTTCTGAAATTACAGTTCCTCCTGTTAAGATTGCGATGTCCTCTAACATTGCTTTTCTTCTATCTCCAAATCCTGGAGCTTTCACAGCTGCAATTTTTAATCCACCTCTTAACTTGTTTACTACTAAAGTAGCTAATGCTTGTCCATCAACATCTTCAGCAATAATTAATAAAGGACGACCTGATTGTGCTACTGGCTCTAGGATTGGTAAAATCTCTTGTAAGTTAGAAATCTTCTTATCGAATAATAAGATGTAAGGATTTTCTAACTCAGCGATCATTTTATCAGCATTAGTTACGAAGTAAGGAGATAAATATCCTCTGTCAAATTGCATTCCTTCTACAACATCAACATACGTATCTGTTCCTTTAGCTTCTTCTACAGTGATAACTCCTTCTTTGCCAACTTTACCAAAAGCAGTTGCAATTAAATCACCAATAACAGAATCGTTATTAGCAGAAATAGATGCAACTTGTTGAATTTTCTCAGAAGAATCTCCAACTTCTTTAGATTGCTTTGCTAAATCTTCAGTTAAAGCTATTACCGCCTTATCAATTCCTCTTTTTAAATCCATTGGATTTGCTCCAGCTGCAACATTTTTTAATCCTTCTTTTACGATTGCTTGTGCTAAAACAGTTGCAGTTGTTGTTCCGTCTCCCGCTAAATCATTTGTTTTTGAAGCAACTTCTTTAACCATTTGTGCTCCCATATTTTCTAGAGCATCTTCTAATTCTACTTCTTTTGCAACAGAAACTCCATCTTTTGTTACGTGAGGAGCTCCGAATGATTTAGAAATAATTACGTTACGTCCTTTTGGACCTAATGTTACTTTTACTGCGTTTGCTAATGCGTCAACACCACGTTTTAATCCGTCGCGTGCATCAATATCGAATTTAATATCTTTTGCCATTATGATTCTTTTTTAGTTAGTTTGAAATTAAATGATAGCCATGATGTCTGACTCTCTCATCATTAAGTAATCTTTTCCTTCGAACTTAAGCTCTGTTCCAGAGTACTTGCCATATAAAACAGTATCTCCAACTTTTACAGTTAAAGGTTCGTCTTTTTTACCAGTTCCGATGGCAACTACAGTTCCTTTTTGTGGTTTTTCTTTTGCGTTATCAGGTATAATAATTCCTGATGCAGTAGTAGTTTCAGCTGCAGCTGGTTCTACTAGAACTCTATCTGCTAAAGGTTTGATGTTTAATCCCATTTTATTTAAAAATTTTGATTAATCTGTGTTTAAATTTTCAGTTTATATTTTGTCAGAAACTATGCCAATGCTATAAAACTGACATTTTTTCTTAGCTTGATTATTTTTAAAATTTGATATAAAAAAAAATGCCAACGTGTCATCGTTGGCATTTTAAATATTTTCTTACAAAACGTACTATTGAACTGAGTCTTTAGTAGTATCAGGAACAGTAGTAGTTGCAGGAGCAGTAGTTTCAACTCCATCCAATGTTTTTGTTAAATCTGGAGTATTGTTTCCATTACCTCTATCAATTGCAAAATTTGATAATAAAATTAATGCAAACATAGCGATTGCTAATGTCCAAGTTGTTCTGTCTAAAAAGTTGTTTGTGTTTTGAACACCACCAATGTTTGATCCACCACCTCCGAAAGTAGAAGATAACCCTCCACCTTTTGGATTTTGAACCATAACGATTAAAATTAATGCAATCGCAACAATGATTATTAAAATTAAAATTGGTAAATACATATCTTTATTATGATTTTTGTAAAATTCTTATCTTTTTAATTTGGTCTGCAAAGAAAGTACTTTTTTCTGGATATTTCAAACTTAAAATTTCATAAGCTTTAATAGCGTTATCATATTTCTTTTGCTCCAAATAAATTTTGGCTAAAGTTTCCGTCATTAAGAGCGGTTCATGCACAGTTTCAATAGCTGTATTCGTTGGATTCGCGTTTTTATTTACACGAGATATTTTTGGATTGTTTGAAATAAATCTATCAATAATATTATCCTGTAAGCTCTTTTCTTTTGGTGGATTTACTTTTTTAACTGATCCCGTTGATAATTGTAACCATTGATTGAAAGAATGTGTTTCATTCTTTTCAAAAGTAAATGGTTGCCCGATTTTTAAATCATCTTTTACTTGTTCAACAGAAGTCTTGTTCTTGTTGTCAAAACTTGATTTTTCATGTAACGATTCCTTTTTATTATTAAAATGGTCGGATGTAATGAAATCAAATAAAATAGATCTATCGGCAGTGTAAGCCGCAGTAACCTTTAGCTCGTTATTATATTTAAAGCTTTCTTGATCTTTTAAGGCCTTTAATAAAAGCGCTCTTGCCGATTGGAAATATGGATATTTATCAACTAAAGATTTTAGTTCGTTGATATTTTCCTTTTGAATTAATTTCGGATTATTTAAAAATGATATGTAATTGCTCTTTACCATTTTGCAATTGACGCGTTAAAAATATCTTGGGTAATTCTAGGTAGTATTTCTTCATAAGCGGCTTCCAGTACACTTCCTGTTAATTGCTGGGAAGCGCTGTAATCGTCGTAAAAAGAAAATTGCTTTTCGAAATCGTCTTCTTCCTTTTTTGCATTATAAAAACGAACGTTTACGGTTATTGTAAGTCTGTTTTCAGCTGCGGTTTGATTTGAAGTAGCACTCGTTGGAGTAATTCTATATCCAACTATTTCACCTTCAAAACGCAAATCTCCTCCAGATCTTACTAATGTTAAATTGGTTTGCCTCGTAAATAAATCTTGTAAATCTTGTGTAAAGCGTTGACTCAAAGATGGCTCAACAAGAGCCGCTTGATTTGGGAAAAAATCAACTTGAATTGTTTTAGCATCACCAGTATTACCGCCAGTAAAAGAGTATGCTCCACATCCAGCTATTAATAACAGGGTAGCAGATAAAAAAAGTAAGAGTAGTTTTTTCATTTTAAAATTTCTTAAAAACGAGTTTATAGAATTTTTTATAAGTCGTATTGTTTGATTTTTCTGTATAGCGTTCTTTCAGAGATACCTAATTCTTTGGCTGCAAGTTTTCTTTTACCCTTATTTCTTTCTAATGATTTTTTTATCATTTCAATCTCTTTTTCCTGTAAAGATAAGTTTTCGTGCTCTTCTATCGTCTCAATGAAATCATAATTGTTTTCAGACGACGATTTTGGAATTTGAACAACTTCTACATTGCTTGACATTTCTTGATCATCATATATACGCTGAATTAAACCTCGGTTTTCTTCTTGAACTTCTTGAATGTCTCCATTTTGCATTAAATCAAGCGTGAGTTTTTTTAGGTCATTAATATCGTTTCGCATATCAAATAAAATCTTATACATGATATCGCGTTCACTTGAAAAGTCACTTGATGATGACGTGTTTCCTATGACTGCAGGAAGGTTATTTACAGAATTGTTCGGTAAGTATTGAGCGAGTATTTCAGGTGAAATAACTCTGTTTTCTTCCATAATAGACACCTGTTCTGCAATATTTTTTAACTGACGTATGTTTCCAGGAAAACGATAGTTTAATAACATTTTACTGGCATTCTCATCTAATCTTATCACAGGTATTCTGTTTTTTTGAGCAAAATCAGAAGCGAATTTTCTAAATAACAAATGAATATCATTTCCTCTTTCACGAAGTGGAGGAAGTGAAATTTCGATGGTGCTTAACCTATAGTATAAATCTTCGCGAAACTTTCCTTTGTTAATAGCTTCTTGCATTTTAACATTGGTAGCTGCAACAATACGTACATTGGTTTTTTGTACTTGAGAAGACCCAACTTTAATGAATTCTCCATTTTCTAAAACACGTAATAGCCTAACTTGAGTTGTTAACGGTAATTCACCAACTTCATCTAAAAAAATGGTTCCGCCATCGGCAACTTCAAAATATCCTTTTCTAGTTTGGGTAGCACCAGTAAATGCACCTTTTTCATGACCAAACAATTCACTATCGATTGTTCCTTCTGGAATTGCTCCACAGTTTACAGCAATGTATTTGGCGTGTTTTCTGTGTGAGAGTTGATGGATTATTTTTGGTATATTTTCTTTACCAACACCACTTTCACCAGTAACTAAAACTGAAATATCAGTAGGTGCAACTCGAACAGCTTTTTCAATTGCTCTATCAAGTTGAACATCGTTTCCGATAATTCCAAATCTTTGTTTTACTGATTGTAAGTTCTCCATCCTTTTTCTTTATTTTTTAGTTATTATCCGAATACCCAACAGCGGTTCCTTTTAATGTAGTTGATGTGCAATCGTCAATTCTTACATTTACAAAGTCGCCTAATTTGTAGTGCTCTTTAGGGAAGACTACAACTGTATTTTGAGTATTTCTTCCTTTCCATTCGTTTTCACTTTTTTTCGAAGTTCCTTCAATTAAAACTTCTTGAATTCTTCCAACATGTTCTTTGGCTCTGTACAAGCTGTGTTCCTGTTGTAAATTGATTATCTCTTGTAAGCGACGTTTTTTTGTTTCTAAAGGAACATCATCCTCCATCTTTTTAGCTGCTAACGTTCCTGGTCTCTCCGAATAAGCGAACATAAATCCAAAACTATATTTTACTTTTTCCATTAAATCAAGAGTGTCTTTATGATCTTCTTCTGTTTCACCACAGAAACCAGCAATCATATCCTGACTTAAATTCATTTCAGGTATAATTTTGTAGATATTTTCTACTAGCTCCAAATATTCTTCACGAGTATGTAAACGATTCATGGCTTTTAACATTCTATTACTTCCACTTTGAATAGGTAAGTGAATGTATTTACAGATGTTTTTATGCTTTGCCATCACATGAATTACATCTAAAGTCATGTCTTGTGGGTTAGAAGTTGAGAAACGGAAACGCATCTTTGGAAACTCAGTAGCACACATATCTAAAAGTTGAGCAAAATCAACCGCCGTTGCTTGTGCCATTTCTGAAGCTTTCTTGAAATCTTTTTTGAGTCCACCACCATACCATAAATAAGAATCTACGTTTTGACCTAAAAGTGTTATTTCTTTGAAGTTTTGATCGTGCATTGAACGGATTTCTTCTATAATACTTTTAGGATCTCTACTTCGCTCTCTACCTCTTGTAAAAGGTACAACGCAGAAAGTACACATATTATCGCATCCTCGTGTTATAGAAACAAAAGCAGAAACACCATTTGAGTTTAAACGAACAGGAGAAACATCAGCATAGGTTTCTTCTTTTGATAAAATTACGTTTACAGCATCTCTTCCGGCTTCAACTTCTTCCACTAAATTAGGTAGGTCTCTGTATGCGTCTGGTCCAACTACTAAATCAACAATCTTTTCTTCTTCTAAAAATTTCGCTTTTAATCGTTCCGCCATACATCCTAGAACTCCAACTTTCATTTTTGGATTTCGTTTCTTTGCATGGTTGTATTTTTGTAGTCTATTTCGAACAGTTTGCTCTGCTTTTTCTCGAATAGAGCAAGTGTTTACTAAAACTAGATCGGCTTCTTCAATATTTCCAGTAGTATTAAAACCTTCTTCAGCAAGAATTGCAGCAACAATCTCACTGTCATTCATATTCATTTGGCAACCGTAACTTTCAATGAAAAGTTTTTTGGCATTACCTTCTTTTTGTTCCGTTAACAAAGGTTTCCCTTGTTTGTTTTCGTCTATAACTTTTTCAATCTGATCCATGTTCAAAAACTCGTTGTAAGTGGACGGCAAAGATACAACCAATTTTATGATTATGTGACAAATTGTCATAAAATAATTCTTTCTTAGAATTTAAATTAGCGTTAATTCTTTGAAAACAATTCTTAATAAAAAAAAACTATATACTTTTGCAACTTGAAAGGCACTGTTTAATGGTGTAAAACCAAATAAAAATTATGGCGAAAAATTTAGTAATTGTAGAGTCACCTGCCAAGGCTAAAACAATAGAGAAATTTTTAGGAAAAGATTTTCAAGTTGAATCAAGTTTTGGACATATAGCGGATTTACCATCTAAAGAATTAGGTGTTGATGTAGAGGGAGATTTTAAGCCGAAGTACATTGTTTCCTCAGATAAAAAAACGGTAGTTAAAAAACTAAAGGATTTAGCAAAAAAAGCAGAAATAGTTTGGTTAGCATCCGATGAGGATCGTGAGGGAGAAGCTATCGCATGGCACTTAGCGGAACAATTAAAATTAAACAAAGAAAATACGAAAAGAATTGTTTTTAATTCAATTACCAAGAATGCAATTCTTAAAGCAATTGAAAACCCACGTTCGATTAATTATGATTTAGTAGATGCACAACAAGCTCGTAGAGTTTTGGATAGGATTGTTGGATATGAACTTTCACCAGTTTTATGGAGAAAAGTTAAGGCGGGATTATCAGCTGGGCGTGTTCAATCAGTTGCAGTTAGACTAATTGTTGAGCGTGAACGTGAAATAGATAATTTTACACCTGTAGCATCTTACAGAATTGATGCCGAGTTTTTGAATGAAGAAGGAAAGTCATTCAAAGCAAAGCTTCCAAAGAATTTTAGCACTAAAGAAGAGGCAGAGAGCTTTTTAAATTCATGTTTGTCAGCAGATTTCAAAGTTGATGATTTACAGACGAAACCAGCAAAGAAGTCGCCAGCAGCACCTTTTACTACTTCTACTTTGCAGCAGGAAGCATCAAGGAAATTAGGTTTCCCTGTGGCCAAGACAATGATGATGGCGCAACGTTTATATGAAGCAGGTTTGATTACTTATATGAGAACTGATAGCGTTAATTTATCTAATGAAGCTAAAGAAGCAGCGGCAGAAGAAATCACCAAATCATATGGTAAAGAATATAGCAAGCCAAGAAATTATGCTACGAAATCAAAAGGAGCTCAAGAAGCGCACGAAGCTATTCGTCCGACGAATATGGGGCAGCATGAGGTTTCGGTTGATTATGATCAGGACAGATTATATAGTCTGATTTGGAAGCGTACACTTGCTTCTCAAATGAGCGACGCTCAACTAGAAAGGACTAGTTTAAAGATTAGTAACAATAAAAACGATCAACGTTTCTCTGCAAATGGAGAGGTGATTACTTTTGAAGGTTTCTTAAAAGTCTATTTGGAAGGAACTGATGACGAAGATGTAGAGCAAGATGGAATGTTGCCAAAGATGAAAGTTGGAGAGCAACTTTTAAATGAATTTATTTCTGCCACAGAAAGATATACGAGACCACCAGCTCGCTTTACAGAAGCTTCTCTGGTTAAAAGATTAGAAGAGCTTGGTATTGGTCGACCTTCTACATATGCTCCAACAATTTCAACAGTTCAAAGAAGAGGTTATGTTGAAAAAGGAACAGCAGAAGGTGTGGAGAGAAATTATGCGCAGCTAGTCCTGACAAAAGGGGGTATAACTGAGAAGCAATTGTCCGAAAAGGTTGGTTCAGATAAAGGAAAATTAATGCCTACAGATATTGGTAATGTGGTTAATGATTTCTTAGTAGAAAATTTCTCGAATATTTTGGATTATGGTTTTACTGCTAAAGTAGAGTCTGATTTTGATGAAATTGCCGAAGGAAAAGAAGATTGGACTGCTATTATCAAAGAATTTTATAAAGATTTTCATCATACAGTAGAGGATGTTGCTGAGAATGCTGAAAGAGCGAGTGGTCAGCGCTTGTTGGGTATTGATCCTGAATCTGGGAAAAATGTATACGTACGTTTAGGTAGATTCGGAGCAATGGTCCAGATAGGGGAAGCAACAGATGAAGAAAAACCTAAGTTTGCAAGTTTGCAAGGAGATCAAACAATGGGGTCAATTACTTTTGAGCAAGCGATGGATTTATTTAAGTTGCCAAAAACAATTGGAGAGTATGAAAATAAGGAAGTGATTGTTGCGAATGGTAGATTCGGGCCTTACATTAAATTCGATGGGAAATATGTTTCTCTAGAGAAAGATGAGAATCCAATGTCTGTTGATATGGATAGAGCAATCGAGTTAATTGAAGCTAAGAGGAAAGCAGATGCTCCGATTGGTGAATATGAAGGAATGCCGATTCAAAAAGGAGTTGGTAGATTTGGTCCTTTCATAAAATGGAACTCCATATTTATTAATGTTAACAAAAAGTATGACTTTGATAATTTGTCTCAGTCAGATTTAGAGGAACTTATAGAGGATAAGAAGAAGAAGGAACGTGAGAAATTAATTCACAATTGGGAAGATGTTGGTATTAGAGTGGAAAAAGCTAGATGGGGTAGGTTTAATGTTATTAAAGGGAAATCTAAAGTAGAACTTCCAAAGACTACAGAAATAGATAAGTTTACTAAAGAAGAGGCTGTTAAGCTTTTTGAGGCTAAAAAAAGCACTAAAAAGACAAGTAAAAGAACAACAAAAAAGAAATAAATTTATATATTGCTCCAGTTCACTAATCCCCTAAATTAATGAATAGCGATTTTTTATCACCAATAGATGAAAAAGTTGTTGCTCATTTAGAGCTTCAGTCATCTAATTCCATTGGAAAAAACATGGAAATTCACACAGCTCAAAACGGCTTCCCGGATTTGGATGGCGTTGCTATGGCTATAATTGGTGTTAAAGAAGGAAGAAATTCAGTTAATAATAATGGTTGTGGGGAGGATATCTCAGAAATTAGAAAAAATCTGTATCAACTTTTTCCTGGGAAATGGAATTTAAAAATTACAGATTTAGGAAATATTGAAGCAGGAAATAAAGTAGAAGATACTTATTATGCTGTTTCAGACGTGACCGCATCTTTGCTAAAAAAAAATATCACAGTTGTTTTAATTGGAGGAAGTCAAGATTTGACTTATGCAAATTATAGAGCATATGATAAACTTGAACAAACCATTAATTTAACAGCTGTAGATAATCGTTTTGATTTAGGAACAATCGAGGAAGATTTGAATGCAAATTCCTATTTGAGTAAAATCATAATGGAAGAGCCTAATAATTTATTTAATTATAGTAATATTGGGTATCAGACTTATTTTAATTCTCAAGAAGAAATTAATTTGCTTCAAAATTTATATTTTGATACCTTTAGACTAGGTCAAGTAAAACCTTTGGAATTGGTTGAGCCGATTCTAAGAGATGCTGATATTGTGAGTGTTGATATTGGAGCTGTTCGCTCAAGTGATGCGCCAGGAAACAAGAATGCTGTTCCAAATGGTTTTTATGGTGAAGATTTGTGTGCAATAGCCAGATATGCCGGTATTAGTGACAAAGTTACTTCTTTTGGTATTTATGAATATAATAGCAGGTATGATAACAATAACCAAACATCTAGTTTAATTGCCCAAACAATTTGGTATTTCATCGAAGGTTTGAATTTTCGTGCCAAAGATTATCCTTATTCTTGCAAACAGAATTATCAAAAATTCAGCGTTATTTTAGAAGATGATGATCCTATTAATTTCTATAAAAGCGATAAAAGTGGCAGATGGTGGATGGAGATAAATTTAATATCGGATAATAAATACAAGAGACATGCGTTAATACCATGTGCATATCAAGATTATGTTCAGGCGTTAGAGCAAAAAATTCCTGAAAGATGGTACAAGGCGCAGCAAAAACTTACGTAAAAAAAAGTTATATTTGCATCCCTTGATAGTAAATGTTGAAAAAATAATAATTCATTAATAAGAAAGTTACGAACTCTTTAATAAGTTTAAAGTATGAAGAAAGTAGCACTATTTGCCCTAATATTGGTTTTTTTCTATAGTTGTGGATCAAGCAATGATAGAGGGGAATTAGTTGGAGTTAAGTCTAAAAGAAAATGGTTTGCCGAAAAGCCTTACGGTATGGTATATATAAAAGGAGGTTCGTTTACAATGGGTAAACAAGATGAAGATCCTTTAGGGGCTATGAACGCTCCTACTAGAACTGTTACAGTTCAACCATTTTATATGGACGAAACTGAAATTACAAATAGCGAATACAAACAGTTTGTTTTTTGGGTTAGAGATTCTATCGTAAGAACAAAGTTAGCATACCAAGCAGAGTTTGCTTCACCAGCAGACGGAACTGAAGGTGCTAAGCCAACAGGTATTCAATTATATGCTTTTGCTTCTAAAGATACAGTAGGTGAATCTCCATATGAAAAATATATGAGAGAAAACTACTACGAAATAGGTCAAGGTCTTGATTCTATTAAGCCTTTAAACTGGGAAGAAGAGATTATATGGAATAAAGAGGATTTTCCTGATGCCGATTATGTAGAGGTAATGGACTCATTATTTTTAAGCAAAGACGAAGCCTTGAATGGTATTCCTACTTTCAATACAAAATTACTAAACTATAGATATTACTGGTTCGACAATGAAGAAGCGGCTAGAACAGGTGGTAATAGAAAAGCTTTTTTAAGAGATAAAGTGTTAAACGTTTATCCTGATACTACAGTTTGGATTAAAGACTTCAACTATTCTTACAATGATCCAATGCATCAAGAATATTTTGCTCATAAAGCATTTGAAGATTATCCAGTTGTGGGTGTAGATTGGTTTCAAGCAAGAGCTTTCTGTCACTGGAGAACAAAGAATAAGAATGCGTACCAACGTTCTAAGAAAAACTTGGGTTTGGTTCCTTCATTTAGATTACCAACAGAGGCAGAATGGGAATATGCAGCACGTGGAGGTTTAGATTATGCTAAGTATCCATGGGGAGGTCCAAGTACTACAAGTGATAGAGGTTGTTTCTTGGCTAACTTTAAACCAGTTCGTGGAGACTATGCTGCAGATGGTGCATTGTATACTGTTGAAGCAATGTCTTACAATCCAAATGGATTTGGTTTATACAATATGGCAGGAAATGTTGCAGAGTGGACACATACTGCTTATAATCAAATGTCTTACTACATGGGTTCTACTATGAATCCTAATGTAGAGAACATTAAGAACCGTCGTAAAATTGTACGTGGAGGTTCATGGAAAGATGTAGCTTACTTTTTAGAAGTTGGTTCTCGTGATTGGGAATATGCTGATACTTCAAGAAGTTATATCGGATTCAGAACTGTACAGGATTACCTTGGTGCAAAAAAACAATAAGAACAATTAATAAGTAATAAATAAATATCCCTAATTAAAAACAATTATTATTATGGCACAATCAAAATCGACTAAGAGATTATTTAACATGGCTTATGGTTTAGGAGCAGCAGTTGTAATCCTAGGAGCATTATTTAAAATCATGCACTTTAAGATTGGACCTTTAACAGGAGGTGTAATGTTAACTATAGGTATGGCTGTAGAAGCTATTGTATTCGCATTATCTGCTTTTGAACCTGTTGAAGACGAGTTAGATTGGACTAAAGTGTATCCTGAATTAGCTGACGGAACATCTGCTGGAAGAGGTGGTAAAAAAGAAGCAACTCCAGAAGAAGCGCAGTCAATGTTATCTAAAAAATTAGATGATATCTTACAAGAAGCTAAGTTAGATGCACAATTAGTATCTAGATTAGGATCTAGTATTAAAGATTTCCAAGGAGCGGTAGAGCCATTAGCATCTGCATCACAATCTATTTCTGCTACAAATAATTATAACGAGCAAATGTCTAAAGCAGCAGCTCAAATGGCTTCTTTAAATAGTTTATACCAAACTCAAGTAGAGAATGCTTCTAAGCAAGCAGATTTAAATACTGCAATGGTTGAAAATTCTCAACGTTTACAAGAACAGATGCAATCGTTAGCTACAAACTTATCTTCGTTAAACGGAGTATATGGTGGAATGTTATCTGCAATGAGCACTAAGTAATTTAATATTAACTAAACAAACTAATTTTAAATTATGGCAGGCGGAAAACAATCTCCAAGGCAGAAGATGATTAACCTTATGTATCTTATTTTCATTGCGATGTTAGCAATGAACATGAGTAAAGAGGTTCTATCAGCTTTTGGTTTGATGAATGAAAAATTATCAGTAGCAAATCAAAAAGCAACTGAACAAAATGCGAAAGCATACGAGAATTTAGCTAGGAAAGCATCTGAGCAAGCTAAACAATACGGAGAAGCAAAGGAAAAAACAGATGTTTTAAAATCGAAGGCGAATGAATTTTACACTTATCTTGAAGATTTAAAGGGTAAAATGACCTCTGATCTTAAAGATAAAACAGATTACGAAACAATGGATAAGTCTAAGTTTTTAGACGAGTATTTCTTCGTGAGTGGTACCATCACTCCTAAAGGAAAGGAATTTGTTTCTAAAATGGACGAGTTTAGAAAGGCAGCTTTAGAAGTATTAGGAGAAACAGAATTAGCTGGAACAGTTAATGAGCGTTTCAGTACAAATCCTGTTACAAATAAAGACAACGTTAAAATCAGTTGGTTAAACTATCATTATGAAGGTTTCCCTTTAATTGCTTCGTTAACAAAGTTAACTCAAATTCAAGCAGACGTTAAAGCGACTGAAACTGATGCATTATCTGCTTTATTACAAGGAGAGTTGGAAAGTGCTGTATCTATGACAAACTACGATGCAATGGTAGTTTTTGATAAGAATGCATATTATCCTGGTGAAAAATTATCTGGTAAAATTGTATTAGGTAAAAACGATCCAAATTTAACGGCTGAAAAAGTTGTTATTAATGGAAATGACTGGCCAGAAGATAAAATCAAAGCAGGTCAGGTTATTTTAGACGGACCAGCAGGTGGAGTTGG
Source organism: Tenacibaculum sp. MEBiC06402 (assembly GCF_049239625.1). Classification (NCBI taxonomy): domain Bacteria; kingdom Pseudomonadati; phylum Bacteroidota; class Flavobacteriia; order Flavobacteriales; family Flavobacteriaceae; genus Tenacibaculum; species Tenacibaculum sp. MEBiC06402. Next base: position 137,778 of record NZ_JBMKKT010000105.1, on the reverse strand, counting down.
AGATAGAGAAATTAAGGGTTCTTTCTTCTTTAAAGAGAATGACTCATTAGTTGAAATCCCAATCCAAGGTGGTTATTCGGTAATTCCAAGACCAAATGAAGCAGTAATTTCTGCTGACAAAATGAATGCTGTTTATCGTGGTTTATCTAACCCAATGACAATTTCTATGCCTGGAGTTCCTTCTAATAAGGTTTCTGCTTCTGCAGCTGGATTAAAGAGAGTTAAGGGAGATAGCTATATGATGAGACCAGGAAAAGGTAATGAAGTAACAATTAGAGTTACAGGTACCTTACCTGATGGTAAAAAAGTTAGTTCTAATAAGAAATTTAGAATTAAAGAAATTCCACCAGCAGTTGGAATGGTTAGAGGCCAGTACGGAACGGTTTCTATGCCTAAATCAAGTGTAGGTAAAATTAGAGTAGGAGCTGGATTACCTGATTTCTTATTTGATCTTAAATTAAATGTAACTGCGTTTAAAATTAAAGTTCCTGGTCAAGTTGCTATTCCAGTAACAGGTACAAACATGAACTCTAGAGCGAAACAAGCAATTAACAAGGCGAGAAGAGGAGATCAAATTACAATTTACGATATTCAAGCTACAACTTCTGGTTATAAATTAAAGAAAGTATTACCAGTAGTTATTAAAGTTTCAAACTAATAATTAAAATTAAAGAGTATGAATTGGAAGCGTTTTTATATGGTTATTATAGCTGTGTCTACAACAATAGTAGGGACCGCTCAGACCAATCTATTAAATGCTAATAAAGTAGAGCAGATTGGTGTGAAGACTCAACAAGAAATAGAGTTAGATGCTGCTGCAGACAAGCCTTTACCTTATGGATACATTAGCGACAGAGATGTGCTATGGTCTAAGGTGGTTTGGGAGTATGTAGATTTAAATCAAAAGATTAATCTGCCTTACTATTATCCAATTGATACAATGAATACTTCTAGTACAAGACGTTCTTTGTATGATACTTTATTAAAAGGTATTAAAACGGGTAAGATTACCGAGGTATATCAAGATTCTTATTTTACCACAAAGATTGGTATAAAAGAAATTGAAGAAATGACGAAAAGTGTTAGAGTCATTGATGGAGGTGAAGAGCAAGGAGGGTATACAGATACTTATGAAATTAAACCAGAATTTATTAAAGGTTATTTAATCAAAGGAATTTGGTATTTCGATAAGCGTCAAGGAGAATTAAAGTACAGAATGTTAGCAATTGCTCCGATGGGTCCAGACGTACAGGTTATGGGGGTTGAAGAGATTGACGATAAGGATAATGTATACGAATTATTCTGGGTATTTTTCCCAGATGCAAGAGAGGTATTACACGATTCTAAAGTTTTCAATCCAAAAAACTCTGCACACCCTATTTCTTATGACAATTTGTTGAACGCTCGTCGTTTTAATGCAACGGTTGTTAAAGAAGAAAACTTATATGGAGACAGAAAGATTGCTGACTATATTAGAGGTAATTCATTATTCCAATTATTAGAAGCTGATAGAATTAAAGAAGGTATCCGTAACCGTGAAATGGATATGTGGAACTATTAAATTCTATTTTAAAATAAATAATAAAGCGCTCTTTTAAGAGCGCTTTTTTTATGGAATTATATATTACTTTTGGCATATGAAAGTGGATTACATTGTAGTAGGTTTAGGATTAGCAGGATTAGCCTTTATAGAACAATTAGAGAGACATAATAAAACGTATATAGTTTTTGAAAATGATTCTCAAAATTCTTCTAGTGTAGCTGGCGGAACGTATAATCCAGTTATTTTGAAACGCTTTACACCTGTTTGGAATGGTCATGAACAGTTGGAGCTAGCAATGCCCTTTTATGATAATCTTTCTAAAAAATTCAAGACAGAATTTGATAAAAAATTTGTAACAAAAAAAGTGTTTAACTCTGTCGGTGATGAGAATAATTGGTTTGCCGCACTCGATAAACCAATGCTTGCCAATTATATGAGTCCTACACTGTCAAAAGACAAAATTCCGGGAGTTATCGGGGATTATGGGTTTGGTGAACTCATTGGAACGGGAAGGATTGATACAAAAAAGTTAATTGAGAATTATCGTGCTCATTTACTGGAGAAGAACTTACTGCTAAAAGAAACATTTTCTCATGACGAACTTAATCTATTAGAAGAGAAAGTTAAGTATAAGAATATTGAAGCGAATAGAGTAGTTTTTGCTGAAGGTTTCGGTTTAAAGTTAAATCCGTTTTTTAGTTATTTACCGCTTAATGGAACAAAAGGTGAAATCATCACTATTCATGCACCTGAATTGAAAATTGATTTTTTATTAAAATCAGCTGTTTTTGTTTTACCCTTAGGTGATGATTATTATAAAGTTGGTGCTACTTTCAATTGGACGGATAAATCTACTCAGCCAACGGATGAAGGTAGAAACGAACTCATTGAGAAGTTAAATAAAACAATTGATGTTCCCTTTAAAGTAGTCGACCAAACAGCAGGAATTCGTCCAACAGTAAAAGATAGAAGACCTTTAGTTGGAACTCATCCAAAACATTCGCAATTAAGTGTTTTAAACGGCTTAGGAACAAGAGGTGTTATGATAGCACCAACAATAGCTAAAAACCTCTTTAATCACTTAGAAAGACGTGAGCAATTAGATAAGGATATCGATATTAAAAGATTTGTAGTTTAACCTTGAGAAGTAGTATCTTTTTGAATTGCCACATCTTTTTTATAGCTCACAAATAAATTAATCCAAATAATTCTCGAAAGTCTTAATGTAAAAGGAGTTAGTAATAATGAAACGATTACAACAGCAATAAAACTTGTCAAAATATCCTGCTGTAAAAATACCTTAGAAACAATAAAAACACCTACAAATAATGCCACAGCAAGGGCATAATTAACGTACATGGCACCAAAGAAAAATGATGGTTCCATCATATATTTTAATTTACAATGCGAACAATGTTCATGTAAGGCAGTAACTTTATTAAAGTTAAAAGAAGCTTTATGTTTAAAAAAATCACCTTCATGGCATTTAGGACATTTATTATTTAAAATGCTGTACAATTTGTTTCCTTTACCAAACATATATTCTTGTATTTTTTTCTGCTGAAGATTTTCAGTTTTGTAAGTTTGTACAAATTTCAGAAAAATTAAAAGGATTCGTTAAGCATTTTGATAAAATATGCTTATTCATACATCTTATTTAACAATTAATTATGCTAAATGTACATAACCTTACGGTGTCTTTTATGGGAACAGATTTGTTCTCTGGTATTACTTTTAAATTAATCAAAGGAGATCGTGTTGGATTGATAGGGAAAAATGGAGCAGGAAAATCAACTTTATTAAAAGTATTATCGAAGGATATAGAAAGCAGCGGAGGAACTTTAGCATTCGATAAAGATGTAAAAATTGGCTTTTTAAGACAGGATATCGATTTTGTTCAAGGAAGAACAATTTTAGAAGAAGCTTATCAAGCTTTTGAAGAAATTATTGAAATCGAAGGAAAATTAGCGGAAATCAATCAACAACTCGCAGAAAGAACTGATTACGAAAGTGAAAGTTATAATCAACTAATTATCGATTTAAACGAACTTACAGAGCGTTATGAATTGTTAGGAGGATATAATTATCAAGGCGATACCGAAAAGATTCTTCAAGGTTTAGGTTTTCAAAGAGAGGATTTTGACAAGTTAACGGATACTTTTTCAGGTGGATGGAGAATGCGTATTGAATTAGCAAAATTATTACTTCAAAATAATGATATTCTGTTGCTTGATGAGCCTACGAACCACTTAGATATTGAGTCAATTATTTGGTTAGAGAATTTTTTAAAAAATTACTCAGGAGCTATTGTGTTGGTATCTCACGATAAAATGTTTTTAGATAATGTAACGAATCGAACTATTGAGATATCATTAGGTCAGATTTATGATTATAAGAAACCATATTCGCAATATTTAGAACAACGAGCAGATATTAAAGAAAAACAATTACAGGCCCAAAAGAATCAAGAAAAAGAAATAAAGCGAACTGAGCAATTAATTGAGAAATTCAGAGCAAAAGCCAGCAAGGCTTCTATGGCACAATCGCTTATTAAGAAGTTAGATAAAGTTGAAAGAATTGAAGTAGATCAAGACGAAAATGCGGTAATGAATGTTCGTTTTGAAATTTCCAAGGAACCTGGAAAAATTATTGCTGAAGTTGAGAATGTTTCTAAAAGTTATGGGTCTAAAGAAGTTTTACGCGATGTAAATTTAATGATTGAACGAAACGCAAAGGTTGCTTTCGTAGGTCAAAATGGACAAGGAAAATCTACCTTAGCTAAAATGATGGTTGGTGAAATTCCTTTTGAAGGAAATTTAAAACTAGGTCATAATGTTGAAGTTGGTTATTTCGCTCAAAATCAATCAGAATATTTACCACCAGAAAAAACAGTTTTAGAGATTGTAGAAGAGGCAGCAAACGATAGCAATAGAGTTCGAGCTAGAGATATGCTTGGTGCATTTTTATTTAGTGGAGATGCCGTAGAAAAGAAAGCAAAAGTATTGTCAGGAGGGGAAAGAAACCGATTGGCATTATGTAAGTTGTTAATGACACCATTTAATGTTTTAATAATGGATGAGCCAACAAACCACTTAGATATTGCCTCAAAAAATGTACTGAAAAAAGCGCTACAAAACTTTAATGGAACTTTAATTTTGGTTTCCCATGATCGAGAATTTTTGCAAGGTTTAGCAAATAAAGTATATGGATTTAAAGACAAGATCATCAAAGAGTATTTAGGTGATATTGATTATTTCTTAGAGCAACATAAAATTGATAACCTAAGAGAAGCCGAAAAAAGAACAGTTGTTGAACAGGTTAAAGATAGCAGTAAAAAAGAAGCGTATAAACTTTCAAAAGAACAGGAAAAAGAGCTTAGAAAGCTTAGAAATCGCTCTTCAAAAATTGAAAATTTAATTGCAGACTTAGAGTCTGAAATTGAAAAGACTGATTTGGAATTAGCCCAGAATTATGATGAAGTTTCTGCTCGCCCAAACTTTTTTGAGGAGTATAAAGCCAAAAAAGCGAAACTAGATGATTTAATGCTGGAGTGGGAAGAAGTGGAAGAAAAAATAGCAAGTTATTAGGCTTAAATATTCTTAGATAAATAACTTGCTTATTTATTTAGCACTGGTCCGTAAAAATTACGAGTTCACCGTTGTACTGTTTAATTACGATACCAGTTTTTTCAACGTTAGATTTTTCTCCTAACAGAAATTCAATAGTGCCGATAATGGTAAAATCCGATTCAGTATTTACAATCATTTTTTGCTTATAGGTTGTTTTTGAATCAAGAGCGTCTAAAAAACTCCCAACAAAAGATTTTGAACTTCTATTATCGATAGTTTCATGAACTTCAATCATGTCCTCTTGAATGTCTATTAAATCGGTTTCTTGAATTTTAATTTTAAAGTTATTTCGTAATTCTTTTGAGGAATTTGAGGATGCCAAATATGCACCACATTTCTCAGTAATATCAGTAAAAATAGTATAGGAGTTATTAGAAGTTTTCTCCACATGAAATCTAACAGAGTAGGGATTTTTGGTATTTATTCTTTTGCTCGATTTCTGATACTCGTAAGAACCAAGATTTTTGATATTTTGAGATGTTGTTTCATTTCGACTGCAAGAAAGAAATAATATCAATGCGAAAAATAAAAGTAACTTATTCATATTGTTATCATTAAATTAGATGTTTGTTTTTGTTTGATGTCGTAAAACTAGTTGAAAGACATTCAAAAAGTGTCAAAAAAGTGTAAAACAAGTGTCAAGTAGTGCAAAAAGTCTATAAAAAGTAAGTTATTTGTAAAATCTATGAATAAATTTTTTCCTCTAATACTGGTTTGTGGTTTTATTTTGTCTTCATGTGGTAAAAATGAAGCAGAGTTTTCCGAGAAAGTAAAGTTATCTTTACGTAATGTTGGACATCAATTATTGCTTTCTCAAAAAGACTCGACTACTTTAGTTTTACCTATTAAACAAATTCACAAGGAGAAGTACAAGTTAACTTTTCAAAAAGATTTACAAATAGAACCAAGTCAATTGGTAAATATTATCAATGAGAATTTCAAGAAATCGGAATTATCAAATAATTACTTAGTTGAAGTTGAAAATTGTATTGATAATGAAGTGGCTTACAGTTTTGAAATGTTCTATAACGAGGAAAAGTCTATCATTCCATGTAGTGGAAGAAATTTACCCAATAATTGCTATGTAATTACGGTTAAGTTTATTTCAGAAAACTCTTCAAGTAGTTATTGGGTTTATTTGATTGTTTCATTGTTCTTTTCTGGATTTATATTTTTGTTTTTATGGTACAAAAAGAAATACAATTCGCATGCCGGAAAAGAGGAAAATGATAGTCAAAGATTGGGAAGCTTTTTGTTTTATCCTGAGCAAAATAAATTAGTAAAGCAAGCCACAGAAATTCCACTTTCAAAGAAAGAATGTGAACTATTATCAATATTTATATCAAGACCAAATCAAATTATAAAAAGAGAAGAGTTAACTAAAAAAGTTTGGGAAGATAATGGTGTTTTTGTTGGTAGGAGTCTCGATACTTATATTTCAAAAATTCGCAAAAAAATTAAAGAAGATTCTTCTATTCGATTAGTAAATGTCCATGGAGTTGGGTATAAATTAGAAGTTGATTAAAAAATAAAGTTGTGAAAGTTTCTGGCCAGTTCAATTTAAACATAAAGAATCAACAAATTCATTTGCCATTTTTGGAGGAATTTGAAGTTGAATTATGGATGAAAAGAGAAGATCAAATTCATCCAGAAATTTCTGGAAATAAGTTCAGAAAATTAAAATATAATGTTGTTGAAGCTTCAAAACAAAACAAACAAATACTACTAACTTTCGGAGGAGCGTATTCAAATCATATCTTAGCTACAGCTGCGACAGGAAAATTAAATAATCTTCAAACAATAGGTGTTATTCGTGGTGAAGAACTAGCGAGTAATTTAGAGAAGGTTTTACAGGAAAATCAAACCCTTGCTGGTGCAAAGTCATTCGGAATGGAATTTGAATTTGTTTCAAGAGAAGTATATAAAAATAAGTCTTCAGAAATGTTTTTAAACGAATTAAAAAAGAAGTTTGGCGACTTTTATTTAATTCCAGAAGGAGGTACTAATATACTGGCTATTAAAGGTTGTGAAGAAATCTTAACAGTTGAAGATGAAAAATTCGATTATATTTGCTTGGCTGTTGGAACAGGAGGAACAATTTCAGGAATTATTAATTCTGTAAAAGATTATCAGAATGTAATTGGTTTTCCTGCCTTGAAAGGTGATTTTTTAAGAAAAGAGATTAAAAACTTAATTTCTAGTGCAAACCAATGGAACATAGAAGAGAGTTATCACTTTGGAGGATATGGAAAATTTAACTCAAATTTGATTCATTTCATCAATGAGTTCAAAGAAGAAACAAGTATTCAATTAGATCCAATATACACGGGAAAGATGATGTTCGGAGTTATTGATTTAATTAAACGAGGTAAGTTCCCAAAAGGAACTAAGATTTTAACTATTCATACAGGAGGAATTCAAGGAATTTCTGGGGTTAATAAGAAGTTAAGAAAGAAAAATTTAGAGGAAATAAAGTTATAGATGAAGCTGAGAGTAGTATTTTTTATTGTTTTAGGAATTGTTTTAACAGGTTGTGGTTCGAAAAAACAAGTAGTATCAAAACCAACACAGAAACCAATTATTGTTACAGCTCCTAAAAAAGAAAGCAAGATTGAGATTCCGGAAATTGAGCATAAAAAAACAGTAAAGAAAACCAAAGCCAGTGTAACAGCAACAACCAAAGAGTATATTGAAAAATTTGCTCCGATAGCTGTAAGAGAAATGCATCGATATAAAATTCCGGCGAGTATAACTTTGGCACAAGGAATTTTAGAATCAGGAAGTGGTAGAAGTCCTTTAGCAATTCGTTCTAACAATCACTTCGGAATAAAGTGCCACAAAGGATGGGAGGGTAAAAGTGTTACTCATGACGATGATGAAATCGGGGAATGTTTTAGAAAATATCAACATCCAGAAACTTCATACGAAGACCATTCACAGTTTTTAATAACAAGAAAACGCTACGCGAGATTATTCAAATTAAATACAACAGACTATAAAGGTTGGGCTTATGGTTTAAAGAGAGCAGGATATGCTACTGATAAGAAATATCCGAATAAATTAATTGGTCTTATTAAAAAGTATAATTTAGATAAGTACGATAGGTCTTCAAAACCAGAGAAAGAGGCAAAAAGCTATAATCAAGAAACTACAAAAACGAATTTTTACTATAAAGTAATAAAAGGAGATACTTTATACTCAATTGCAAGAAAGTTTAACACTACAGTTTCCAATTTAAAAAAAATTAATGGACTCCGAGGAAATACTATAAGTGTTGGTCAAGAGTTAATTTTAAAATAAAAAAAAGAGCAGTTTACTGCTCTTTTTTTAGATTAACTTTCCCTTCCTCAATTTGATTTCTAATTTAACATAGCTAAGAAATCTTTATATTATTTGTGAGTTTATTTCTGATTTATACTCAAATGTAAGACTAACTTTTTTTGAAAAAAATCTATGATGAGTTATACTAGCTTGTCGTTTAGTAAAGTTGTTGTTTTAATGAGTGAAGTAATGTTTTTGGCCATATTTCGTAAAGGAATCTCTAGTTTGGCATTTTTTTTATTGACTTTTTGGTAATAAGTTTACATAAGATTATAATCTAATAAGTAAGAAGTGGGAGATATAAAATCCATATTAATATTAGTACTATTTACCTTGGTTGGATGGAAGGTAAAAGCACAGAATGCTTTTAATGAAGATGAAAAGCTTTTAACAATCAAGATTCGAATATTAGATAAAACCAATAAGAGGTTAATTAAAGACGCTCAGGTGAGTGTAAACTCTTTTGTATTATTCAAGTCTGATTTTACTGGAGTGTACGAAGTAAAAGCAAGATTAGATGATGAATTAGTTGTTAGACATCCAGATTTTGAAACTGTTAGGCATGTTATTTCTTCTAAAGAAGATATTAGAGTTGAAATAAAGGAAATAGAGAAATTAAATAAAAGACTTTTTTCGAGTGTTAAAAAAAGGGAGAAAAATTACCTTCAACTAATTGATTCTGTAAGGTTTTATAAAGAAAAGGATATTGATAAAAGTTTAAGTTTTATTCAAGAGCTTTTAAAATCTGAGCAATCCAAAAATAGACACGCAAATACATACAAAGTATTAGCAGATGTATATATGTATTGGAAACAGTATGATATCGCAATAAGTAACTATAAGATTTCTTTGCGAATTTTTGAAAAGATAGAAACAATGCTGCAATTGGCTAAAGCGCAGTATTTAGCTAAGAAATATGATGAAAGTAGAATAACCTATGACGAGCTGAAAACAAAAGACTTGAGTAATTATGAAAGGGTTCAGGTTTTTCAAGGAATAGCAGATGTGTTTTTAGCACAAAATGAGTTTGAAAAGGCAAAACGAAATTATAAAGAAGGTTTAGAAATTGCAGAGGAAAAATCTATAAAAGAGCAAATCCCTGATTTAAACGCAAAAATCGCAAATATTTACGCCAAAGAAGGAAATCTAGTTGAAGCTAATACAGCAATCAATAAAACATTAAAACAAGCATCTGAACTCGATGAAGAGCCTTCCTTAAAAGTTCAGCAAGAGGTTGCCGATTTTTACAATGAAACTGAGCAGTACGATAACGAAATTAAACTTCGAAAAGAAATACTTGAGAATGTCGATAAAAATTCAAAAAGTAAAGTTAAAAGAAATAGAGCTAGAAAATCGAAAGAAATTAAAGAGGAAGACAAAGAAGTTTCTAAAGATTCTTTAACATCCCAAAAACTAAACTATAAAATTGGTAACGCATATGTACTTCAAGAAAAATATGAAGAAGCAATAGAGTATTTAAAAAAGAGCATTAAGGAGGCTGATATTAAAGAAGATTTTGAGGTAAAGAAGCACGCAACAAGAAAATTATCTGAAGTATATGCTGCCGTTGGATTATCTTTCGAGGCTTTAAAAACTTATCGAGATTTTGTAGAAGTTGTGGATACCTTATATTTAAGGAAAGAGCAAGAAATTTATCAGATTCAAAGATTAAGTAATAAAATTACCGAGAATCAAAGTAGAATAGCTATTCTTGAAAAAGATAAAGAATTGTCTGAAAGTAAATTAGATGTAGCGTATAAAGACAAAGAATTAACTGCAGAAAGAAATAGAAAACAACAAATTGTAATTTATTCATTAATATTTGGATTAGTTTTAATGACTTTGTTAAGTTATTATTCTCACAGAGCGAATCAAAAACAAAAATTAGCCAACAATCTACTTGCACTGAAGTCTATGCGTTCTCAAATGAATCCGCATTTCATATTCAATGCGTTAAATTCTGTAAATAGTTTCATTGCAGTTAATGATGAACGCAATGCAAACAGATATCTTTCCGAGTTCTCTGTTTTAATGCGTTCTGTTTTAGAAAATTCCGATGAAGATTTTATTCCATTTACGAAAGAAATTGAGCTGTTAGAGTTGTATGTAAAATTAGAGCATAATCGTTTTCAGGATAAGTTTGATTATGAGATTACCGTTGATGAATCGATAGATTTAGATGAATATAAAATTCCGCCAATGCTTTTACAGCCTTACATTGAAAATGCTATTTGGCATGGATTAAGATATAAGAAAGATAAGGGAAATTTAAGTATTTCCATAACTAAAGAAACTGATGAAATGATTAAAATTACAATTCAGGATAATGGAATTGGAAGGAAGAAATCAATGGAGATGAAAACTAAAAATCAGTTAAAACAAAAGTCAAAAGGAATGAGTACCATTAAAAATAGAATAGCTATTTTAAATGACATGTATCAAGACAAAGTAGCAGTACAAATTTCTGATATTTTTGAAGACGAATCAGGAACTAAAGTAGAAGTAACATTAAAAAAATAAACTATGAAATTGAAAACTATTATTGTAGAAGACGAGCAGATTAGTAGAGAAATTCTAAGAAATTACATAGGTAAATATTGTCCGAATTTAGAATTATTAGGAGAAGCTAGTAATATTCAAGAGGCATATGAACTAATTCAAAAACACGAGTTGGATTTAGTTTTTCTAGATGTTGAAATGCCATTTGGTAATGGATTTGATTTGTTAGAGAAAGTAGAAAATAGAACGTTCGAAACTATCTTTGTAACGGCTTATGATCATTATGCAATTGAAGCGTTAAATAACCAAGCCACGTACTATTTGCTGAAACCAATATCTATTGATGAATTAATTAAGTCGGTAAATTTAGTTTCGGAGATAAAAGAAAAAGAAAATCAGCTTCAGAATACTGTTCTTCAGCCAAACACTTCTGCCATAAACGGTAAAATTACCATCCCACTACAAGATGGTTTTGAGGTAATTAATGTAGAGGAAATTGTTTTTTGCAAAGCAGATGACAACTATACTGAAATTCATTTTGCGAGTTCGAGGAAAATAGTGAGTAAAACATTAAAACATTTTGAAGAAGTACTGAAAGAGTACCCCTTTGCGCGAATTCACAAGTCATTTCTAGTCAATATCAATGAAATTACTAAATACAAAAAAGGAAAAGGTGGAAGCGTAGAACTTACAAATGGGAAAGAAATTTTGGTTTCTGCATCTAAAAAAGGTAATTTATTAGCCTATTTTAAATAAAAAAGTAATGCCTGTAATAAAAGCAGTAAGAGGTAAGGAGCCCCACATCCCAAAGGATTGTTTTGTAGCTGAGAATGCCACAATTGTCGGAGACGTAACCATGGGAAATGAATGCAGTGTTTGGTTTAATGCCGTTATACGAGGAGACGTTCATTTCATTAAAATGGGAAATAAGGTAAACGTGCAAGATGGTGCCGTAATTCATGCCACTTACGAAAAGTCACCAACAACAATTGGAAACAATGTTTCAATCGGACATAATGCTATAGTTCACGGTTGTACAATTCATGATAATGTATTGGTTGGAATGGGAAGTATTATTATGGATGATTGTATTGTTGAGAGTAATACAATTATTGCGGCTGGCGCTGTTGTTACGAAAAATACTAGAGTAGAAAGTGGAAGTATTTATGCTGGAGTTCCTGCAAAAAAAGTAAAAGATATTTCACCAGAATTAACCTCAGGAGAAGTTGATAGAATAGCCAACAATTATGTGAAATACGCAAGTTGGTTTAAGGAAGAATAGTATAATAAATATAAGTTTTTTTGGAAGACATATTTGCAATTTTATTTTTAGTAATTCTTTTTTCTTTAATTGTTTGGAGAATAATCAAATCAATAATTAAGGAAAAGAAGGAGAAAGAAAAACTTAAAGGAATCCCTTTTGGAAAAAGGTTGAGAGGTAAGTTAGAGTTTGATATAGAAGAGGTTAACTCTGTGGTTAACATTGAATACAAAGAAAAGTTTTTAGTTCAAATTCTCGATAGAAGAATGTTTTTGTCGGAGAGTGATGAATCAGGATATTTAATTTATTTTCCAATTTCCTTTTGTTCAAATAGAGAAATAAGCAGTTTTAAAAATTTAGATTCTTTTTACTTGTTTAAAAGAATAATAGACGAAGAAAATGATGGTACTGTTTACACGGCAGATTTGAAGAATGATATAGGTTTAATTGTGGAAGTAGTTTTGGATATTATAACGAACGTTTTCGATTATCACAGAGCAGACAGGAATTTAGAAATAAATTAAAAAGAAGTTTAACCAATGCATACTTAATTAAACTTCTTCTAAAAACCAATTAATCACTAAAAACTATATTACCCTCTGTCATCTTCCATTTCTCTTCTGTCATGCCTCGCTCTTCTATGCTTTCCTCTTCTCTTCATTTTATGTTTCTTACGAGCCGCTACTTTTTCAAAACGTTCATATTGTTTATCGTTTAAAATGTCTTTCATATTAGCTTTAAAAGCTATCATTTTGTCTAAACGAGCCATTTCTCTTTTAAAACGTTCATCAGAACTTAATTTTTCGCGTTCTCCTTTTTTTGCTTCTCTATTCTTTCTATGTGAATCTCTATCATTAATTTTTTCGGCTAATAGAGGTCTGATTTTATTTACTTGACGATCGGAAAGATCTAAATCTAAAGTCATTTTTTTCAAAGCTAATTCCGTTTTTTGCTCAACTGTAAAGTCTTTACCTTTCTTTCTTTTTTGCGCTGAAACTGTTAATGATAATGTCAGTGCCATTAGTGCTAATCCTATTTTTTTCATGTTATGTTTTTTTTAATATTTATTACAACTCTAAGACAACGGAATTGAGAAAAGGTTTAATTTTTAAGAAAAAACTTTTTGAATCTGTATTTTAGCAACTCAATCAAAAATTGAAACTTAAGAAGATGATTAAAAGAATTGTATCGTATTTTTTGAAATTAGTTTTAATATTAGCAGCTTTTGTTGTTCTGTTCTATTTCTGGGGTTCTAGTGCAACGATGAAAAAAAGCGAATACAAAAAAGTGATTGCTAACAATTATGAAGTTAAAAAGACGGGCGATTCAATTTTTTCGATTGTCACTTACAACATAGGTTATTTAAGTGGAATGACAAACAATACAACAAAGGCAAGACCAAAAGAGTTGTTTGACACTAATTTGCTAAAGGTGAAAAAACTTTTTAAAGATATAAATCCAGACTTTATCGCCTTTCAGGAAATTGATTATGATGCGAAGCGTTCATACCAAATTAATCAAGAAGAAGAACTATCAAAACTTGGTTATAATCATGTTGCTAGAGCTGTAAATTGGGACAAAAAATATGTGCCATTTCCATATTTTCCTCCTTCAGCGCATTTTAGTCAAGTTGTTTCTGGTCAATCCTTTCTGAGTAAATATAACATTGTTAATCATGAAAGAGTTGTTTTAGATAGAGTCGAAAATACACCGTTTTTTAAAGATGCATTTTACATTGATAGACTTCTTCAGATTTTAGAGGTTACAGTTCAAGGAACAAAAATGGTAATAATGAACGTTCACTTAGAGGCTTTTGATAAAGAAACAAGAGTAAAACAATTGAAAAAAGTAGTAAAAAAGTTTAAAGAGTATTCTAAATCACAACCAACCATTTTATTAGGAGATTTCAATAGTGATCCCAATTTTGAAGATCCAGCTATTGCACAAGTTTTAAACCTTGAGAATGTTGGAAATGCGGCTTTTTCAAAAGACAATTTTGCGAATACTTTTGATGCTGAAAACCCATACAAGAGACTAGATTATATCTTTTATTCTAAGCAATTTATAGAGTATGTAAATGGTGATGTTTTAGAGGAATTTGGTCAAGCTTCGGATCACTTGCCAGTACTGATGAAATTCAAGTTGAAATAATTTTTTTTCAAAAAAAAAGGTTAAAAATTTGGATTTTAAATTTTTATGAACAAATATTTGCAGACGTAAAGTTCAAACACTTATCGATTTAATGTTATCAAGAAAGGTGGAGGGAATAGACCCTATGAAACCTTAGCAACCCTTGGTTAGACTGAAGTCTTTTCAGTATTTCAAAGAAGGTGCTAAATTCTACCCTAAAAATTTTGGGATAGATAACAACAGAAGTTTTTCGTATTTCTTACGAAATATAAATTTCTATAAATTCTTAATAACATTTTTCTATAAGCATCATCGTAAAAGATGTGTTTTGACTTTTGGTTTAATTATTAATTATTTCAAAAAGAAGAAAAATGAGTACGCAAAAATTTGAAACTTTAGCATTACATGCAGGACACGATGTTCAACAAACCTTAGGAACGAGAGCAGTTCCAATTTATCAATCTAGCTCTTATGTTTTCAACAATTCAGACCATGCAGCAAATCTATTTTCATTAAAAGAATTAGGATTTATTTACACCCGTCTGAACAATCCAACAAACCAGATATTACAAGATCGCTTAGCCGCTTTAGAAGGCGGTGTTGGTGCTGTAGTATTTGCTTCAGGAACTGCTGCAATTTCAACAGGATTATTAACGTTATTAAAGGCTGGAGATCATATTGTCGCATCTAGTAGTTTGTATGGAGGAACGTATAATTTATTAAAAGTTACCTTACCAAGATTAGGAATTACAACCACATTTGTAGATGCATCAGATCCAGAGAACTTTAAGGAAGCTGTTCAGGAAAATACGAGAGCTTTCTTTGTTGAATCGTTAGGAAATCCAAAACTTGATGTATTAGATTTAGAGGGAATTGCTGAGGTTTCTGAAACAGCAAAAGTTCCGTTTATTGTTGATAATACAGTAGCAACACCATCATTATTAAATCCATTAAAACACGGAGCGAATATTGTAATTCATTCACTTACAAAATATATTGGTGGACAAGGAAACTCTTTAGGAGGAGTAATTATCGACGGTGGAAATTTTGATTGGGATAATGGAAAGTTTCCTGAATTTACGGAGCCATCGGCAGGATATCACGGATTAAAATACTACGAAACACTTGGGCAATTATCATTCACTTTTAAATTAATTCTTGAAGGATTAAGAGATTTCGGAGGAGCGTTAAGTCCAACAAATGCATTCCAAATTATTCAAGGATTAGAAACGTTAGGTGTTCGAATCAAGCAACATAGTGAAAACGCCTTGGCTTTAGCAAAATGGTTAGAGCAGCAAGACGAAGTTGCTTGGGTAAATTATCCTGGATTAGAAAGTAGTCCATATAAAAAATTAGCAGATAAATATTTACCGAAAGGTCAAAGTGGAATTGTAACCTTTGGTGTAAAAGGAGGATACGAAAGCGCGAAAACAGTGGCAGATAATACAGAGTTATTCTCATTACTAGCCAATATTGGAGATACAAAATCTTTAATTATTCATCCAGCGAGTACAACTCATCAGCAATTAACAGATGAAGAACAAGAAGCTTCTGGAGTTACTAAAGATCTAATTCGATTATCAGTTGGTATTGAAAATCTTGAAGATTTAAAACAAGATTTACAAGAAGCATTTGCCAAAATTCCAAAATCAGTTTTAGCGTAGTACGGTGAAAAACAATTTATCTCATATAAATATTCTTAGTTATGTTACTGAGAGTGGTACTCAGTTCTCTGATATCCGATTAAGTTATCAATTATTTGGAAGAGAATTGGGTACTGCACCAGTAATTCTAGTAAATCATGCGCTAACAGGAAATAGCAATGTTGCTGGAGATTCTGGATGGTGGAAAGATATTATTGGAGTCGATAAAGTTATTGATATCAATTCATATTCTATTCTTTGTTTTAATATTCCAGGAAATGGTTACGATGATTTTTTAATCGACGATTATAAAAGTTTTGTTGCTAGGGATATTGCAAAAATTTTCCTTGTGGGATTAAAAGAGTTAGGAGTTAAGCAATTATTTGCTTTAGTTGGTGGGTCACTTGGTGGAGGAATTGCTTGGGAAATGGCAGTTTTACATCCAAATATTACTAAGCATTTAATTCCGATTGCGACAGATTGGAAATCTACAGATTGGTTAATCGCAAATTGTCAAATTCAAGAATTATTTCTGACAAATTCAAATAATCCAGTACATGATGCTAGAATGCATGCAATGTTGTGTTATCGAACTCCTGAGTCATTTAAACAACGTTTTCATCGAAGTAAAAATGAAGAGTCAGCTTTGTTTAATGTAGAAAGTTGGTTGTTGCATCATGGAAAAAAATTACAAGAAAGATATCAATTAGCTTCTTATAAATTAATGAATCAATTATTGAAAACGATTGATGTTACGGATGGAAATAACGACGAGGATAAACTAGTAAATATCAATGCAGAAATTCACATCATAGGAGTAGATTCTGACTTGTTTTTTACCGCAGAAGAGAATAGAGAAACGTTTAAAGAGTTAGCTCAAAACAATGCGAATGTGACGTATAATGAGATTAATTCGGTACATGGACACGATGCGTTTTTAATTGAATACAATCAATTAGAAAACATATTTACACCAATATTTAACGAGAACGAAAAGACTAAAAAAATGAAGGTTTTAAAGTTTGGAGGGAAATCATTATCAAACGAAGGAATATCAAAAGTTATAGATATTATTGAAAGTAAAATTGATAGTGGTGATAGAATTACAGTAGTTGTATCCGCAAGAGGAAACGCTACAAATGAATTAGAATCAATATTAAAGAAAGCTTCTTCAAATGAAGTATATCAAGATCAACTAGAGGCATTTAAGTTGAACCAAAGACAAATTACTCCATTATTAGATTTTAGTAATGAGTTTAATAAGCTAGAGAAGTTGTTAGAAGGAGTTAGTTTGCTGGAAGATTTCAGTGTAAAAGTAAAAGATGAAGTTTTAGCTCAAGGTGAATTAATTGCCATAAAAACGGTAACT
Source organism: Tenacibaculum sp. MEBiC06402 (assembly GCF_049239625.1). Classification (NCBI taxonomy): domain Bacteria; kingdom Pseudomonadati; phylum Bacteroidota; class Flavobacteriia; order Flavobacteriales; family Flavobacteriaceae; genus Tenacibaculum; species Tenacibaculum sp. MEBiC06402. The sequence goes on along the minus strand of NZ_JBMKKT010000105.1, from coordinate 120,383 downwards.
GAGTTATTACAACAAAGAGGAATAAATGCTAATGCTACAGATGCTCGCTCATTATTAAAAACAGATGAGAGTTTTGGAAATGCGCAACCTATAGAAGAAGTTTCTAAAGAAAATATTGTCAACTATTATAAAAAACATAATGGCACAACGGTAAATGTAGTTTCTGGGTTTATTGGTTCTAACTTGAAGAATGAAACAACAACTTTAGGTCGAAATGGAAGTAATTATACAGCATCATTATTAGCAAATTATTTAGATGCAGATGAATTACAAAACTATACACATGTAGATGGAATATTTACTGCGAATCCTGATTTGGTTTCGGATGCAAAGAAAATTGAAGAATTATCATTTTCTGAAGCGAATGAATTAGCAAATTTTGGAGCAAATATTTTACATGCAAAAACTATTATTCCGTTAATTGAGAAGAATATCAATTTAAGAATCTTAAATACCTTCAATCAAAAAGATGAGGGAACTTTAATAACAGCAAAGTCTTCAGCAAAAGGAATCAAATCAATTTCTGTTTTAGATAAGGTAGCCTTATTAAATTTTGAAGGAAGAGGTTTGTTAGGAAAAGTAGGTGTCGATGCAAGGATATTTAAATCTTTGGGAAGTCATGATATTAGTGTGAGTATTATTTCTCAAGGATCTTCTGAAAGAGGAATTGGATTGGTAGTTGACAAAGAAAAAGCGGAATTAGCTGTTAAAGCATTGAAACATGAGTTTGAGTATGACTTACAAACCAAAGATGTGAATCACATTAGTATTGTGAATGATGTAGCAGTAATTTCAATAATTGGTCAAGATTTAAGCGAGTTTCATCTACCATATAATGCACTTATTCAAAACCAAATAGTCCCGTTGTTATTCAACAATACCATTACCGGTAAAAATGTAAGTTTAGTTGTAAAGAAAGAAGAACTTCATAAAGCCGTAAATGTAATACACGGACAAATTTTTGGGGTAGCTAAGAAAATAAATATTGCTGTTTTTGGTAAAGGTTTAGTGGGAGGAACTTTAATTGAACAAATCATTAAAAGTACGCCCGCAATTTTAGATAGAAGAAAAATTCAATTGAATATTTTCGCAGTTGCAAATTCTAAAAAGGTTTTGCTTTCTCAACACGGAATAGATGAAAATTGGCAAACGAAATTAAATGAAAGTTCGATTGAAAGCTCTGTAGATGAAGTTATTGATTTTGCAAAAGCTCATCACTTAGAAAATTTAATTGCTGTAGATAATACTGCAAATCAAGATTTTATTGAGAATTATATTCCATTAGTTGAAAATGGGTTCGATTTAGTTTCATCGAACAAAATAGCCAATACCGTTTCTCATTCTTTTTATAAAAAACTAAGGGAAGTTTTAGAGAATAATAAGAAAACATATCTCTATGAAACTAACGTTGGAGCTGGATTACCTTTAATCGATACGATTAAATTATTACATGATTCTGGAGAAAATATTACCCGAATTAGAGGTGTGTTCTCTGGTTCGTTAAGTTTTATTTTTAATAAATACTCAGAGGAAAATATTCCGTTTGCAACTGTACTGAAAGAGGCAATAGAGAATGGGTATACCGAACCAGATCCTAGAGAAGATTTATGTGGTAATGATGTAGCAAGGAAACTTTTGATTTTAGCCAGAGAACTGGATTTAGAAAACGAATTTGAAGACATCCATATTGAGAATTTAATTCCAGAAGAGTTTAGAGATTCAAGTGCAGCTGAGTTTATTGATAATTGTGATAAACTAAATGATCATTTCAATGAAATTAAAGATGGCCAGCAAGAAAATCATGTATTACGATATATAGGAGATTTACATGGAGACCTTCAACAAACTAAAGGAAATTTAGATGTAAAACTAGTTTCTGTAGCAGAAAACACTCCTTTAGGAAGCTTAAAAGGATCAGATGCCATATTTGAAATATACACAGAATCTTATGGAGACCAACCGATAGTTATTCAAGGAGCAGGCGCTGGAGCCGAAGTTACAGCAAGAGGTGTTTTCGGAGATATTTTAAGATTAACCAAAAAATAAAAAAATGAATATTGAATTATCCAATTATAACAAACATTTAGTTTTTGAAGCTAAAAATCAAACAGGGTATTCATTGCTAGTTGGGCAAACAGCAGATCATACGCAAGTAAATGCGATTCGTCCAATGGAATTAATGTTAGTGAGTTTAGCAAGTTGCAGTAGTATTGATGTTGTTAAAATTTTGAATAAACAAAAAGTTGTTGATTTTGATTATAAAGTTTCAATAGATGCTTCTAGAGAAGAAGATCAAATTCCATCAATCTTTAAAGAAATTACAATTACCTACAGTTTCGATGGTGAAATAAGTAGTAACAAAGTTAAAAAAGCAACAAATTTAGCATTAGAAAAATATTGTTCAGTAGCAAAAATTATAGAACAAACAGCTAAAATTAAGTATAAAATAGTTTTAAACAAGGAGGAAATATGAGCCAGAATTTTGAAACACAAGCGGTAAGAATTCAAACAGAAAGATCTCAGTTTTCTGAGCATTCAACGCCATTATATTTAACATCGAGTTTTATTTTTGATGATGCTGAAGATATGAGAGCTTCGTTTGCGGAAGAAAAACAGCGTAATTTATATAGCCGATTTTCAAATCCAAATACCACTGAGTTTGTAGATAAAATTGTCGCTATGGAAGGAGCAGAAGCTGGTTATGCTTTTGCAACAGGAATGTCTGCTGTGTTCTCAACTTTTGTGGCGTTGTTAAATTCAGGAGATCATATTGTTTCTTCTCGTTCTGTGTTTGGATCTACTCATAGTTTATTTACAAAGTATTTACCAAAATGGAATATTGAAACAAGTTATTTCAAGGTAAATGAAATAGACAAAGTAGAATCATTAATTCAACCGAATACAAAAATATTATATGCAGAATCACCAACAAATCCTGCTGTTGATGTTTTAGATTTAGAGTTATTATCAACAATTGCAAAAAAGCACAATTTGTTATTGGTTGTCGATAATTGTTTTGCTACACCATACCTTCAAAATCCTATTAAGTTTGGTGCTGATTTAGTAATTCATTCAGCAACTAAGTTAATTGATGGTCAAGGTCGTGTTTTAGGCGGAGTTACAGTTGGAAAAGCTGATTTGGTTAAAGAAATCTATTTGTTTTCACGAAATACCGGGCCAGCAATGTCACCATTCAATGCTTGGGTACTGTCTAAAAGTTTAGAAACTTTAGCAGTTAGAGCAGATAAGCATTGTGAAAACGCATTAAAAGTTGCCCAGTTTTTAGAGAATCATCCAGAAGTGAATTTTGTGAAATACCCATTTTTGAAATCTCATCCACAATATGAGGTTGCGAAAAAACAAATGCGTTTAGGAGGTAATATTGTGGCATTTGAAATTAAAGGTGGAGTAGAAGCAGGAAGAAGGTTTTTAGATCGAATTAAGTTATGTTCTTTGTCTGCCAATTTAGGAGATAGCAGAACAATTGTTACGCATCCTTCATCTACAACTCATAGTAAATTAAGTACAGAAGATCGATTGGAAGTGGGAATTACAGATGGTTTAGTACGATGTTCGGTAGGGTTGGAATTTGTAGATGATGTAATTGAAGATTTAAACCAAGCTTTGAAACCAATTTAATTGGTAGCTGAGCGGAGTCGAAGCTAAAAATAATTAGAAATTTAATTTCGACTCTGCTCAATTACCAAAAGGACTTTAGTAAATAAAATTAATTAAAAGAAGAAAGTATATATTTGTAATATGCTTTCTAAAAAGACAAAATATGGTATAAAAGCACTCACTTTTATTGCTAGGCAAGAAAAAGGAGTTAAGGTTCAGATAGCTACAATATCTGAAAGCGAAAACATATCACATAAATTTTTAGAAAGTATCTTACTTACCTTAAGAAAAGCAGGCGTTTTAGGAGCTAAAAAAGGAAAAGGAGGCGGATATTATTTATTACAAGAAGCTTCCGAAGTTAAAATGACAAAAGTGATTAGAACACTTGAAGGCCCCATTGCAATGGTTCCTTGTGTGAGTCTAAATTTTTATGAAAAGTGTGCTGATTGTCCAGATGAAGACAAATGCTCCGTTCATAAATTAATGATTCAAGTTCGTGATAATACCCTTGATATCCTAAGAAATACAACACTTGCAGACTTAGTATAGATTTTACAAATATTACCATAGTGTTAATTTTTCAACTTTAGTTTTGATATTTAATTTAGGAATGTATATTTGTTGAATATTAAAACCTACTAACCCGATAGGGTAAATGTATTTTAATAAGATGATTGTAGAACAAGTACTAGAAAGTAAAACGAATTATAAAGAAGATAAGGATTCCGAAAAACCTATCAGAAGTATCGTAAAGTCGATTAGCTGGCGCGCTGTTGGAACTATAGATACGATATTAATTTCTTGGATTATAACAAGAAAAATAGATACGGCCTTATCAATAGGAGCGATTGAATTAATAACAAAAATGATATTATACTTTTTTCACGAAAGAGTTTGGAATACCATAAAATGGGGTAAAAGATGAGTTTAGAAAAAATAGATATAGTAGAAATCAATAAACAACTGGAAGGAAAGTCTCCAGAGGAAATTATAAAGTGGAGTTTGAGTGTTGCTAAAAATCCGGTAATCACTACAAATTTCAGACCTTATGAAAGTGCGATTTTACATCTCGTAGTTTCTCAAAATAAAGATATTCCTGTGGTTTGGTGTGATACAGGGTACAATACACCGCAAACGTATAAGCATGCTGAGGAACTTATTCATAGTTTACAGTTGAATGTTCAATTGTATGTCCCGAGACAAACAGTTGCGCATAGAAATGTTGTATTGGGATTACCAAAGATTGATGATCCGAATCATGCAATTTTTACTGAACAAGTAAAATTAGAGCCTTTTAAAAGAGCCATGAATGAACACCAGCCAGATGTTTGGTTTACAAATTTGAGAAAAGGTCAAACAGCGTTTAGAGATAGTATAGATATTGTATCTGTAAGTAAAGATGGTATTATTAAAGTTAGTCCGTTTTACAATTTTTCAGATGAAGAATTGGATGCATATATTGAAAAGTATAACTTACCAAATGAGTTTAAATATTTCGATCCTACAAAGGTTGAAAACAATAGAGAATGTGGTTTACATATTTAAAAAATAGCGTAATGAGTACAAATATATTAAGTGTAGGAGCATTAGAAAGTGAAGCAATATATATTCTTCGTGAAGTAGTAGCGCAGTTTGAAAAACCAGTGTTATTATTTTCCGGAGGAAAGGACAGTATTACACTAGTAAGATTAGCACAAAAAGCATTCTATCCTGCAAAAATACCCTTCCCATTACTACATATAGACACAGGCCATAACTTCCCTGAAACAATAAAGTTCAGGGATAGATTGGTCAAAGAATTAGGTGTAGAGTTAATTGTCCGAAATGTACAAGACAATATCGATGCTGGTAAGGTAAAGGAAGAAACTGGAAAATATTCAAGTAGAAATATTTTACAAACAGAAACTTTATTGGATGCTATCGAAGAATTCGGATTCGACGCTTGTATTGGAGGAGCAAGAAGAGATGAAGAAAAAGCGAGGGCTAAAGAAAGAATATTCTCTGTAAGAGACGATTTTGGACAATGGGATGAGAAAAATCAACGCCCAGAATTATTCGATATGTTGAATGGAAGAATCGATTTAGGTCAAAATGTTCGTGTATTTCCAATTTCAAACTGGACAGAATTAGATGTGTGGACGTACATTCAGAAAGAAGCAATTGAAATTCCATCAATTTACTTCGCTCATAAACGTGAAACATTTGTCCGTGATGGATTAATCTGGTCTGCGAATGATGAGGTTGTGTATAGAGATGAAGACGAATTAATTGAAGAACGTACTGTTCGATTTAGAACAGTTGGTGATATGAGTTGTACAGCAGCTGTTTTATCAGATGCAAATAACATTGATAGAGTTGTTGAAGAAATTAGAGCTTCGCGAATCTCGGAAAGAGGAGCAAGAATCGATGATAAGCGATCTGAAGCGGCAATGGAGAAAAGAAAACAACAGGGATATTTTTAAGAAAAACAATAACTATAGGAGCGAAAGACTGTAAGGTAAAATATTTTGGGGATTATATTAATAACTACTTACAGTCCCAGCTCTACTAAATAAATCATAAAATGAACGTACTTAAAATAGCAACAGCGGGTAGTGTAGATGACGGAAAAAGTACTTTGATTGGAAGAATTTTGTACGATACAAATTCGTTAACGGAGGATAAATTACAAGCAATAGAAGAAAAAAGTAGACAACGAGGATTTGACTATTTAGATTTTTCTTTAGCTACCGATGGTTTAGTTGCAGAGCGTGAACAAGGAATTACAATTGATGTGGCTCATATTTATTTCTCAACACCAAAAACTAGTTTTATTATAGCAGATACTCCTGGTCATATTGAGTATACAAGAAATATGGTGACTGGAGCTTCAAACTCACAAGCATCAATCATTTTAGTAGATGCTAGAAATGGAGTTGTTGAGCAAACATATCGTCATTTCTTTATCAATAATTTATTACAAGTTAAGGAGGTTGTCGTTGCTGTAAATAAAATGGATTTGGTTGATTATTCTGAGGAAAATTTTAATCAAATAAAAGGAGAAATAGAATATTTAGCTGAGAAAAGCGATTATAAAAATCAGAAGATTACATTCATTCCTATTTCTGCGTTACATGGAGATAATGTTGTGAATTCGTCTAGTAATATAGATTGGTATTCTGGTAAAAGTATATTAGAATATTTAGAAGGTTTAAATCTTGAAGAAAAGGAAAACGACTCTCAAGCTCGCTTTCCAGTTCAATCTGTAATTAGACCAAAAACAGACGAGTTTCATGATTATAGAGGATATGCAGGAAAATTATATGGAGGTAATTTAGCTGTTGGCGATAAAGTAACAGTGTTACCGTCAGCCATTGAATCCACTATAAAAAGTATCAATTTTTTTGATCAAGAATTTAATGAAGTAAAAAGTGGAAGTTCTTTTACACTAACTCTTGAGGATGATGTAAATGTGAGTAGAGGGGATATGATTGTAAAATCTGGAGAAGAACCTCAAATTACAAAACAATTAGAAGCTACCATTTGTTGGATGGATAAATCACCATTACAAGCCTCTGATAAATATTATCTCAAGCATGGTGTAAATGATGTTCAAGTAAAGATTACAAGTCTAGAAAATATAATTCATACCGATTTTTCAGGAAAGGATGAAAACCCTTCGAAATTGTCCTTAAACGAAATAGGTAAAGTTCAACTAAAACTGAGTAAACCCTTACTTGTTGATAGTTATAAAGAGAATAAATCTAATGGAGCTTTTATTCTTATCAATCCAAAAACTAATAATACATCCGGAGTAGGTTTTATAAACTAAAGAAATCATGGCAATTATTATAACAGACGAATGCATCAATTGTGGGGCATGTGAACCTGAATGCCCAAATACAGCGATTTACGAAGGAGCCGAAGATTGGAAATACAGTCAAGGAACGTCCTTGGAAGGAGATATTGAGCTTTTAAATGGAGTGAAGCTAAATGCTGATGACGAGCAAGAGCCAATTTCTGATGAATATTATTTCATAGTACCAGATAAATGTACAGAGTGTAAAGGATTTCATGAAGAACCGCAGTGCGCAGCTGTTTGTCCAGTTGATTGCTGTGTTCCAGATGATAATCATGTTGAAACCGAGCAAGAATTATTAAACAAGCAACAGTTTTTGCATAAGTAAATAGGAAGTCATGCAAAGTTTTAGAAGCGAAATAGAAAACCCAATTGTAGAGAAAGATATCCTAGAGTTGGAAAGAAAAATCCGTCTTTTTAAAGAGGGACAAATAGACGAAGAACGATTCAGAAGTTTACGTTTGGCTCGTGGAGTTTATGGGCAAAGACAGTTAGGCGTACAAATGATTCGTATCAAGTTGCCGTACGGTAAAGTTACGAGTGAACAGTTACATCGAATTGCAAATGTTTCTGATGAATATTCTAGAGGAAGATTACACATTACCACGCGTCAAGATATTCAAATTCACCATGTAAGTTTAGATCGTACCCCTGAATTATGGGCACAGTTAGAAAAAGATGATATTACTTTACGTGAAGCGTGTGGAAATGCAGTGAGAAATGTTACAGCATCTGAAACTGCTGGGATTGATGTAAACGAACCTTTTGATGTTACACCTTATGCGCATGCTACATTTCAATTTTTCTTGAGAAATCCTATTTGTCAAGAAATGGGAAGAAAATTTAAGATGTCTTTTTCTGCCACGGAAGAAGATACTGCTTTAAGCTTTATGCACGATTTAGGTTTTATTGCAAAAACGAAGAAGATTGGAGATACAGAAGTTAAAGGTTTTAAAGTGTTGTTAGCAGGAGGTTTAGGTTCTCAACCAAGACATGCAGATGTCATGTATGAATTCTTAGAGACTGATTTGTTAATCCCAACTATTGAAGGTGTTTTAAGAGTTTTTGATCGTTATGGAGAACGTTCGAAAAGAGCAAAGGCAAGGCTAAAGTTCTTAGTTAAAGATGTAGGCTTAGACGGATTTTTAACGTTGGTTGAAAATGAGAAAAGAGCGTTAGCATATCAATCATATCCAATTGACATATCAGATTTTGAAACTGAAATTACCTTTGAGTCAGAGGAAGTTCCATCCGTAACTATTGAAAACGAATCGGAGTATGAAGCATGGAAAAAATCAAATGTGATTCATCAAAAGCAAGAAGGTTTATTCGCGATTGGAATTAAGGTTCATTTAGGTGATTTTTATACAGATAAAGCAAGACTTCTTGCGGATTTAATTAAAAACTATGCTGCAAATGAATTACGTTTTACGTTGCGCCAAAATATTTTAATCCGTCATGTAAGAGAAGAGTTTTTACCATTCTTTTATTCAGAACTTAAGAAACTAGGATTTGCTGATGCAGGCTATAATAGTTTAGTTGATATCACTGCCTGCCCAGGAACAGATACGTGTAATTTAGGAATTTCAAGTAGTACAGGAATTGCGGTAGAACTTGAAAGAGTTTTAAAAGCAGAATATCCTCAATATATCAATAATAAAGAAGTCACTATTAAAATTAGCGGTTGTATGAATGCTTGTGGTCAACATAATATGGCTCATATTGGTTTCCAAGGAATGTCAATTAAATCAGGTCCATTGGTTGCTCCAGCATTACAAATTTTGTTAGGTGGAGGTGTTTTAGGAAGTGGTCAAGGTCGATTTTCAGACAAAGTAATTAAAGTTCCAAGTAAACGAGGACCAAAAGCTTTAAGAATCTTGTTGAATGATTTTGAACATAATAGTACTGAAAACGAAGATTTCTTAGCGTATTATGATCGTCAAGGAAAAACGTATTTCTATGATATTCTTAAACATTTATCAGATACCACCAATTTAACTGAAGATGATTTTATCGATTGGGGACATGACAAGAATTATGTGAAAGCAATTGGAGTTGGTGAATGTGCCGGTGTAGTTATTGATTTGGTTTCCACACTTTTATTTGAAAGTGAAGAGAAAATTGAAAATGCAAACGAAGCTATCAAAGATCAAAAATGGTCTGATAGTATTTATCATTCTTATGCAGCAATCGTAAATACAGCGAAGGCATTATTAACTGCTGAAGGCGCAAAAACCAACACACATGCAGGAATTATTTCAAACTTTGATGAGGTATTTGTGAATACGAATAAAATCAATATTGATGGAACGTTTTCAGAATTTGTGTATCAAATCAATACCAATGAACCTACCGAAGCTTTCGCTAAAAAATATGCAAAGCAAGCGGCTGAATTTTATTCTAAAGTAGATGTTTACAGAAAAATAGCAGTAGAAAGTTAAGATGACAGAAAATGAATGTGCAACCAAAATTGACAGTCGTAGGAGCAGGGCCAGGTGATGTTGAGTTAATTACATTAAAAGCTATTAATGTTTTAAAAGATGCTGATGTGGTCTTATATGATGCTTTAGTAAATTCAGATTTATTGAGTTATGTAAATCCAAATGCTGAACAGATATTCGTTGGTAAAAGAAGAGGTTGTTACCGTTACCAACAAGAACAAATCAACGAGTTAATTGTCCAACGAGGTTATTCTCATGGACACGTAGTTCGTTTAAAAGGTGGAGATCCATTTATTTTCGGACGTGGTGCAGAAGAAATGGAATATGCAGCAGAAAACGGAATGAATGTTTCAGTTGTACCAGGTATTTCATCTTCATTAGCAGTTCCAGCTTATCAGAATATTCCATTAACAAAAAGAGGAAGCTCAGAGAGTTTTTGGGTAATTACAGGAACTACAAAACAGCACCAATTATCTGAAGACATTACTTTAGCCGCAAAGTCAAATGCAACAGTTGTTATCCTTATGGGAATGGGAAAATTGTCACAAATTGTGAAACTTTTTCAGAAAGAAGGGAAACATGATTTACCTGTAGCTATCATTCAAAACGGAACCACTCCAGAGGAGAAAATAGGAATAGGAACCGTTGATACTATTGAAAGTGTAGTAAGTAAAAATAAATTGAGTAATCCAGCAATAATTGTATTAGGTGAAGTTGTAAATCATCGAGCTGAATTGGAAAAAATCCAGCACGATATTGTTGTAAAAGAAATAGTGTAATGAGTCAAGAAAGAAATAACTTATATCCTATTTTCTTAAAAACTTCTCAATTAGAAGTGTTAATTATTGGCGGTGGGTTTGTAGCAGAAGAAAAATTAACATTCTTATTAAAATCAAGCCCAGATGCTAAAGTAACGATAGTATCTCCAATGTTTAGAGAAGGAACTTTAGAACTCGCTAAAAAAGGAGATGTGAAGTTTATCGAGGATGTTTATAAAACTTCTTATTTAGATGGAAAACATATGGTGATTACTACAACGGATAAGCCCGAAGTAAATATTCAGGTGTATTTGGATTGCAGAGAACAAAAGAAGTTGGTTAATGTTGCCGATAATCCTCCATATTGTGATTTTTATATGGGCGGAATTGTTACTAAAGGGAATGTGAAAATTGCAATTTCAACCAACGGGAAATCACCAACAACAGCAAAAAGATTACGTCAGTTTTTTGAAGAAGTAATTCCAGATAAAATTGACGATTTGGTTAAAAATCTAAACGATTATAGAAAAACAATAAAAGGAAACTTTGAACAAAAAGTAGAACAACTAAACGAGTTTACAAAGAGTTTAGTCGAAAAGTAAGAGTAATGATAGAAACAGATATACTGATTATTGGAGCAGGTCCAACAGGTTTATTTACAGTTTTTGAAGCAGGATTATTAAAATTGCGTTGTCATTTAATAGACGCATTACCACAGCCAGGTGGACAATGTTCGGAGATTTATCCTAAAAAACCAATTTATGATATTCCGGCATATCCAGAAATCTTAGCAGGAGATTTAACTGAGAAATTATTAGAACAAGGAAAACAGTTTCAACCTGGATTTACCTTAGGAGAGCGTGCTGAAACGATTGAAAAACAGGATGATGGTAGTTTCATTGTAACTACTAATAAAGGGACAAAACACAAAGCTCCAGTTGTTGCAATAGCTGGTGGTTTGGGAAGTTTTGAACCTAGAAAACCTCAAATTGAGAATTTAGCTCAATTCGAAGATAAAGGAGTTGAATATATGATTAAAGAGCCTGAATTATATCGTGATAAAGATGTTGTAATTGCAGGTGGAGGTGATTCTGCTTTAGATTGGTCGATTTTCTTAACTGATGTAGCAAAGTCAGTTACCTTAATTCATAGGCGAAATGAATTTAGAGGAGCTTTAGATTCAGTTGAAAAAGTGCAAGAACTGAAAAACTTGGGTAAGATTAATTTAATTACTCCAGCCGAGGTGAAAGGAATTCTTGGAGATGATCATGTAACAGGAGTTGTGGTTGAACAAAAAGATAAAGAACCATTTATTTTAGATACAGATCATTTTATTCCGCTATTCGGTTTGGCACCAAAATTAGGTCCAATAGGAAACTGGGGATTAGAAATAGAGAAAAATGCTATTAAAGTTGATAATTCATTAGACTATCAAACAAATATTCCCGGAATTTATGCAATTGGAGATGTAAATACATATCCAGGTAAATTAAAGTTGATTTTATGTGGATTCCATGAAGCTACTTTAATGTGTCAAAGTGCGTATAAAAGAATTTTTCCAGACAAGAAGTATGTAATGAAATATACAACTGTAGGAGGAGTTCAAGGTTTTGACGGAACAAAAAAAGAAGCACCAAAAGCTGTGGTTAAAGCTATTGAGTAATGGAGCAAGATGTTACTATAAAAATTAAAGACCGTGACGGTGTAATTCATGAGGTAGTTGCTCCGACAGATATGGCAATGAATCTAATGGAAGTTGTTCGTTCTTACGAATTAGCTCCAGAAGGAACTATTGGTATTTGTGGAGGAATGGCAATGTGTGCATCTTGTCAATGTTATGTGAATTCTAATCACGAGTTACCAGAAATGACAGATGATGAAGATGCAATGTTAGCAGAAGCATTTGATGTACAGGATAATAGCAGACTGGGTTGTCAAATTCAAATAACGCCAGCATTAGAAGGATTAGAGGTTGAGTTAGCACCCGAGAGCTAGGACTGAATTTATTTCAGTATCTTTTACAGTAGTTTAAACCGAGTATAAAAAAGTAATAATGCAATTTAGTAATTACAACTTATCACTTAAAGATGATGTAGAGCTTTTTACAAAGCAACTGTTTTATGCGTTGTTCGATGATGTTTGTCAAGAAAAGGCAAGTCATTTAAAAGAGCAATTCATAAAAATTCTTAAAGGTTTGTCAGTAGATAAAGCTGATGATATTTGGACATTTTATCAAACATCATTTTGCGACGTTCGAAAGAGGCTTGATTTAGATGCGAAAGCTTTTGAAGCTACTGACCCAGCTTGTAAAAGTTTAGGTGAAGTGTATTTGGCTTACCCTGGTTTTCATGCTATTGCTATTTACAGATTAAGTCATGAGTTGTATAAAATTCAGGTGCCTATTTTACCTAGAATGATGAGTGAATATGCACACAGTTTAACAGGTGTTGATATTCATCCTGGAGCGACTATTGGAGACTCATTTTTTATTGATCATGCAACAGGTGTTGTAATTGGTGAAACTACAATTATCAAAAATAATGTAAGCATTTATCAAGGAGTAACGTTAGGAGGAATTCAAGTTAAAAAAGAGTTAGCGGAAGTAAAAAGACATCCAACAATTGGTAGTAACGTAACGATTTATGCGAATGCAACCATTTTAGGAAACGTAACTATTGGAAACAATAGTGTTATTGGAGCAAATGTTTGCATCACAACATCCATAGAGCCAAATTCAACCGTAATTTATAAATCACAAAACAGTATTTATACTTAAAAAAGAAGTATATGATTTCAAAAAATATAACCGATTTTGTAGGAAACACGCCTTTAGTTGAAGCTACAAATATTATTAATAAAGAAAATGTTCGTCTCTTTTTTAAATTAGAAGGACATAACCCTGGAGGTAGTGTAAAAGATAGAGCTGCCTATTTTATGATTTCTGAAGCGTTAAAGAAGAAAAACATAAAAAAAGGAGACACTTTAGTAGAAGCTACTAGTGGAAATACAGGTATTGCATTAGCTTTAATGGCAAAAGTTTTAGGTGTTAATATGGTACTTGTAATGCCAGAACATGCGACTATCGAAAGAGTAAAAACCATGCGTGCTTATGGTGCAGAAGTTATTTTAACTCCTACTGAAGTTGGTATGGAAGGGGCTATTGATCATGCATTAGAATTAAAATATAAGAAAGGATATTTTCGTTTAAATCAATTCGATAATTTCGATAACCCAAAAGCACATTATAGTACTACGGGACCAGAGATTTGGAGAGATACTGATGGACAAGTCACGCATTTTGTTTCTGCCATGGGAACTACAGGAACTATTACAGGTGTGTCAGATTTCTTGAAAGAGCAAAATAAAGACATTCAAATTGTAGGAGTACAACCAAAAGAAGGTGCTCGTATTCCAGGAATTAGAAAGTGGCCAGAGGAATACTTACCAGCAATTTTTAAAAGAGAGAAAATTGATCAAGTTTTGGAAGTTACTCAAGAAGAAGCAAAAGCAATGACTGTACGTTTAGCGCAGGAAGAAGGGATTTTCTCAGGAATGAGTAGCGGTGGAGCAGCAGCTTCAGCTTTAAAACTAGCTGAAACCCTTGATGAAGGTGTAATCGTATCTATTATATGTGATAGAGGTGATCGATATTTGTCTTCGGATATTTTTCAGTAGTTAATAGTTGCTAAAAAATCAAATGTCATTCCCGCGAAGGCGGGAATCTTATTTTTGTTAAATAAAGAATAAGTGCAAATGATAAGTTTAATATTTAAAATAAGTTAATTACATTTGTACTTTATTAGTTCATAAACATTATTGTCGTTATTAAGAAAGGTGGAGGGAATAGACCCTTTGAAGCCTTAGCAACCCTTTGTTTATTCTGAACTTGTTTCAGAATCACAAAGAAGGTGCTAAATTCTACTGCATGTGCTGAATATATTTCAGTATAACAGAGAGATAACTCAAAAGAAATTTACTTCTTCTTTTCCTGATAACGATTCATAATATTTTATCAGGATATGTCAAACATTTATTCAGAAATAGAAAAACGAATCCTTGTGCTCGATGGTGCAATGGGAACAATGCTTCAGGAATATAAATTCACTGAAGAAGATTTTCGTGGAGAGCGATTCAAGAATCATCCAATTCCATTAAAAGGGAATAACGATTTATTATCGATAACGCAACCCGAAGCAGTTAAAGATGTTCATAGGAAATACCTAGCTGTTGGAGCCGATATCATAGAAACTAATACGTTTTCAGGAACTACCATTGCAATGGCCGATTATGAAATGGAAGATTTAGTTTATGAGTTAAACTATCAATCGGCTAAAATTGCGAAAGAAGTAGCGGAAGAATTTACGTTAAAAACACCGAATCAACCTAGATTCGTTGCTGGCTCAATTGGTCCAACTAACCGAACAGCTAGTTTATCACCGGATGTAAATAGACCAGAATATCGTGCTGTTACTTTCGATGAATTAAGATCGGCATATAAATTACAAGTAGAAGCATTGATTGATGGTGGATCTGATGTTTTATTAGTAGAAACTATTTTTGATACGCTAAATGCCAAAGCTGCATTGTTTGCTATTGAAGAGGTTAAAGAAGAACGTAATATTGATATTCCTGTTATGGTTTCAGGGACTATTACTGATGCTAGTGGAAGAACTCTTTCTGGACAAACTGTAGAGGCTTTCTTAATTTCAATTTCACATATTCCTTTATTAAGCGTTGGTTTTAATTGTGCGTTAGGTGCAGAACAATTAGAACCTTATTTAAAAAGATTATCTCATAATACACATTTTTTCACATCAGCACATCCTAATGCAGGATTGCCAAATGCTTTTGGTGAGTATGATCAAACTCCAGAGGAGATGAAAAGATTAATAGAGAGTTTTCTCGAGCAAAACTTAGTGAATATTATTGGTGGTTGCTGCGGAACTTCTCCCGCTCATATTGGTGCAATTGCAGATGCAGCGAAGAATTTTAAACCAAGAAAAACAGTTGTAGAAACATATGGAGAATAGGTATTTAAAATTATCTGGACTAGAACCTTTAATCATTACTCCAGAAAGTAATTTTATAAATGTTGGAGAGAGAACAAATGTAACTGGATCACGTAGATTTCTTCGTTTAATAAAAGAAGAAAAATATAGTGAAGCTCTTGCAGTTGCTAGAGACCAAGTTGAAGGAGGCGCGCAGATTTTAGATGTAAATATGGATGAAGGAATGTTAGATGGTGTGCATGCCATGGTAACGTTCTTAAATTTAATTGCGTCTGAACCAGATATTGCTCGAATTCCAATTATGATCGATAGTTCTAAATGGGAAATTATCGAAGCAGGATTGCAAGTTGCGCAAGGAAAATGTGTGGTAAATTCTATTTCTCTCAAAGAAGGTGAAGAAGCTTTTATTCGTCAGGCAAAATTGATTAAAAGATATGGAGCTGCAACTATTGTAATGGCTTTCGATGAAGTTGGTCAGGCTGATAATTACGAACGTAGAATTGAAATATGCGAACGTTCGTATCGAATTTTAGTAGATGTTGTAAAGTTTCCACCAGAAGATATCATTTTTGATCCTAACATATTTCCTGTAGCGACAGGTATGGAAGAGCATCGTAAAAACGCAATTGACTTTTTCAATGCAACAAAATGGATTCGTACAAATCTTCCTTATGCAAGTGTTTCGGGAGGTGTAAGTAATGTTTCATTTTCTTTTAGAGGAAATAATACAGTTCGAGAAGCAATGCACTCGGCTTTCTTATATCACGCCATTCAACATGGAATGAATATGGGAATTGTGAACCCGACAATGTTAGAAGTTTACGACGAAATTCCTAAAGATTTATTAGAGCATGTTGAAGATGTACTTTTAGATAGAAGGGATGATGCAACTGAACGTTTATTAGATTTTGCAGAAACTGTAAAAGGAATTAAAAAAGAAGATAGTTCTAAACAATTAGTTTGGAGAGAAAACCCGTTACAAGATCGTATTACGCATAGTTTAATAAAGGGAATTGATGCCTTTATTGTTGAAGATGTAGAAGAGGCTCGACAAAATGTAAATAAACCAATTGAAGTTATTGAAGGTCATTTAATGAGCGGAATGAATGTGGTTGGAGATTTGTTTGGTAGCGGAAAAATGTTTTTACCTCAAGTGGTAAAATCAGCTCGTGTAATGAAAAAAGCTGTGGCATATTTACAGCCATTTATTGAGGAATCAAAAGACAACGCAGCAAGTTCAGCAGGTAAAATTTTAATGGCAACCGTAAAGGGAGATGTTCATGATATTGGTAAAAATATTGTGAGTGTAGTTCTAGGTTGTAATAATTATGAAATTGTTGACTTAGGTGTGATGGTTCCTCCTGAAAAAATAATTGAAGTTGCTAAAAAAGAAGAGGTAGATGTAATCGGTTTAAGTGGATTAATAACTCCTTCTTTAGATGAAATGGTGTATCTGGCGAATGAAATGGAAAAGCAAGAAATGAATATTCCATTGTTAATTGGTGGAGCAACAACATCTAAAGCTCATACAGCTGTTAAAATTGCGCCGAAGTATACAAACTCAGTGGTGCATGTAAATGATGCGTCCAGAGCCGTAACTGTTGTGGGGAATCTTTTACATGAAAATAATACTATTTATAAAGAAGAAATTCGAAGTGAGTATAATAAGTTTCGAGATCAATTTTTGAATAGAACAAAACAAAAAAATTATGTTTCTATTGAACAGGCTAGGGAAAATAAATTCAAAATCGATTGGAATACTACTGAAATCGTGAAACCTAACTTTTTAGGAACTCAAATTATTGAGAACTTAGATTTACAAGTACTTCTGGATTATATCGATTGGAGTCCGTTCTTCAGATCTTGGGATTTACATGGAAAATTCCCAGACATACTAATCGATGATGTTGTTGGCAAACAAGCTTCGGAATTATACGAAGATGCAAAAGTTTTGTTGAAAGAAGTGGTTGATAAGAAACTCTTAAAAGCCAAAGCTGTTTTCGGTTTGTTTGAAGCTAATTCTGTCGAAGATGATATTGAAGTGACTTTAAACGAAAGTCATGCTGAACTTGTTTCAGCATCTCATCCTGTTAATAAGCAAAAAAAGGATAGCATCAGAAAATTTAAGTTCCTAACACTTCGCCAACAACTTAAGAAAAAACAAGGAGTACCAAATATTGCATTGTCTGATTTTATTGCGCCAAAAGAAAGTGGAAAGCAAGATTATGTAGGTTGCTTTTGTGTAACTGCCGGTTTCGGAACTGCTGAGCTTGCTGCAGAATATGAGAAGAATAATGATGATTATAACTCAATCATGATCAAAGCAATCGCCGATCGTTTAGCTGAAGCTTTTGCAGAATATCTTCATAAAGAAGTTAGAACGAAGCATTGGGGTTATGCAGCTTCAGAAGCATTAACAAATGAAGAATTAATTAAAGAAAGTTATAAAGGAATTCGTCCTGCTCCTGGGTATCCTGCGTGTCCGGATCATTTAGAGAAAAATACAATCTGGGATATTTTAAAGGTGAAAGAAAATATTGGAGTTGAGCTTACTGAAAGTTTAGCAATGTGGCCTGCAGCAAGTGTTTCTGGTTATTATTTCGGAAATGCGGAAGCTAAATATTTTGGACTTGGGAAAATAAAAGAAGATCAATTAAAAGAGTATACCGAACGAAGAGGTATTAATGATGACTTAGCCAGAAAATGGTTGAGTCCAATTATTGCCGATTAACAATTAATAATGAGTAAAAAGTTTATAGAATTAAAATTGGGAAGTCATCAAATTGTGCATGGATTTGATAATGATAATAATGAAATTATTGAAGAGGTTACCTTTAATCAATTCAGTAAAAAGCTTGTAAATCTATCTAGAATAAAATCTGTTAGTGAAAAATATATTCTAACTGATTATGCTCATGGAAGATGGATTTATTGGGAATATGAAGGAGATTTTGAAACAATTAAAAAACAAGTGCTTTAATAAATAATAAGCAAAATGAAAGTAACTGAACACATAGAACAATCTAAAGGTAAAACTAGATTTTCATTTGAAATATTACCACCTTTAAAAGGTCAAAATATAGATTCAATTTTTAATAATATAGATCCTTTAATGGAATTTAATCCGCCTTTTATTGATGTTACATATCACAGAGAGGAGTATGTTTATAAAGAGCTAGAAAATGGATTATTACAAAAACAAGTTGTAAAAAAGCGACCAGGAACTGTTGGTATTTGTGCTGCTATTCAAAACAAGTATAATGTAGATGCGATACCTCATGTATTGTGTGGTGGATTTACGAAAGAGGATACAGAAAACTTTTTAATCGATTTAGATTTTCTAGGAATTGATAACGTTATGGCATTACGTGGTGATGCTGTTAAAAGTGAAATTTATTTTAAACCTGAAAAAGAAGGTCATCAATACGCAAGTGATTTAGTAGATCAAATTGAATGCTTAAATCAAGGAAAGTATTTGGATGAAGAATTACAAAATTCAGCGCCAACAGATTTTTGTGTAGGAGTTGCGGGTTATCCAGAGAAACACATGGAAGCTCCAAGTTTAGATTCAGATATTCATTTCTTGAAGAAAAAAATTAAAAAAGGCGCAAATTATATCGTAACTCAAATGTTTTTTGACAATCAAAAGTATTTTGAATTTGTAGATAAATGTCGTGCGGAAGGAATAACAGTTCCTATTATCCCAGGACTGAAACCAATTTCAACAAAAAAACAGTTAAACATGATTCCGCATCGTTTTAAAGTCGACTTACCGGATGAACTAATCATGGCCGTGGTAAAATGTAAAGATAATAAGCAGGTAAGAGAGGTCGGAATAGAATGGTGTATTAGTCAAAGTAAAGAATTGATTAAAAACGGAGTTCCTTTTCTTCACTACTATTCTATGGGGAAATCAGACAATATAAAAACCATTGCGAGTGAAGTTTTCTAAATAAAAAAAGCCCTGAATAATCAGGGCTTTTAAAGTGGTACCTCCAGCCCCGAAACTTCGGGGGAACCAGGTTATCGTTTTGCTAGAATATCATCCAAAATTTCAGGCTTATTAATTACTTTTTCAATAAATTTTTTGCTTTTCATTCTTTTGATAAATTTCTCAAGATAAATAGCACTATCCTTACTGTGCTCCATTTGAAGCTTGTATTGCTAATCAGATGCAGATTTTGTAAAGGCTTTTGAATAACTATGTTTGTTATGTTTATTTATTCGTGATTTTAAATCATGAGTTACCCCGACATAGTATTTATTAAGAGTAACACTGTAAATTATATATAAGAAATACATGTTTTTAAGAATAAAAAAAGCCCTGAATAATCAGGGCTTTTAAAGTGGTACCTCCAGGAATCGAACCAGGGACACAAGGATTTTCAGTCCTTTGCTCTACCAACTGAGCTAAGGTACCAGCGCGTTAGCGGATGCAAATATATAACAGTTTTTTGAATTGAACCAAATAAAAATGTAAAAAATCTATTATAAATTTGCTCCCCTCATAATATGAAACAATGGATTTAATAATTGATGTAGGTAATACTCGAGTGAAAGTTGCTGTTTTTGAAAAAGATAACTTAAAAGAGTTGGTCGTATTTCAAAAAGGAAAAATAATTTCTGAAATAAAAAAAATTGTAAAAAAATTTACTATTTCAGAAGGAATCATTTCGGCAGTAGCGACTTTATCAGAAAAAAAACTGTTAAAATTACATGAGATTTTGAAGTTAATAGAGCTAAATCATAATACAAATGTTCCTTTCAATAATAATTACACAACCCCAAATACTTTGGGTGTTGATAGAATCGCTTTAGCCGCTTATGCAGCTTCTAATCATCCAAATAAAAATGTTTTGGTTATTGATGCAGGTACCTGTATTACATTTGATTTTGTAAACAAAGGAAATTATTTAGGTGGAGCCATTTCACCAGGACTAAAAATGCGCTATAAGTCACTACATAATTATACTTCTAAATTACCCTTGTTAGAAACACAAGAGCCATTTAGTTTTATTGGAGATAACACGAATAATTGTATTCATTCTGGTGTGGTAAACGGAATTATAAACGAAATTGATGGAGTAATTAATCAGTATAAAAGTAAATATCAAGATTTAACAGTTGTTTTAACAGGAGGAGATACGAATTTTTTGGCTAAACAATTAAAAAATCACATATTTGCCAATCCAAATTTGGTTTTGGAGGGATTACATAAAATTTTGATTTATAATAGAGCGGATGATTAAGAGAATTCTTGTTGTAGTTTTAGTAACGATATCAGCGTCAGTAGTAGCGCAAAGGAATAGTTCTTCACCTTATTCTTTTTTTGGTATCGGAGAAGATGTTAGTAGAACTACAGTTGAACAAGCCTCGATGGGAGGTATTGGTGTTGCATTAAAAGATGTCAATCATTTAAATTTTATCAACCCAGCTGCAAATGCAGATATAAGATTCGCAACTTACGCTTTGGGAGGTGAACTTTCTTTATTGAATATACAGAGTAGTACTTCAGAGGATTCAGGTAATACCACAAGCTTAAGATATGTTGCTCTAGGATTTCCTATCGGAAATAGAGCAGGATTCACAGCAGGATTACAACCAGTTTCAAATGTTGGTTATGCACTTTTAAATAGTACGAATGATACTAATGGAGATTTTCTTGAAGCTACTAGGTTCTCTGGAAATGGAGGAACATCTCGTTTGTTCGGTTCATTTGGTATTAATGTTTTTAAAGATCTGGCTTTAGGTTTCGAAGCTGGATTTGTTTTTGGAACTATTGATAATTCAATATCAAATCAAAGAGCCAATGTTAGTTTGTTAACAAGGTACGAGAAAGAAACTAGAGTTAGAGGAGGTCAATTTAAATTAGGTACTCAATATAAAAGAAAGCTTAATAATAATTTAGAATTAAATGTAGGTTTAGCTCTTCAGTTAGAAAGTGAATTAACTGTTTCTGGAAGAGAGAGAATGTACTCATACAACTTCTCTACAATTACAGGAGCTGAAGAACCTAGAGATACATTATATAATCGTAGTGTGAACGGAAAGTTAGTAAATCCAGTAAAAACGATTATGGGTATTGGAATAGGAAAGGAAAATAAATGGTATGCTGGAATTGATTATGAATTCCAAGATGCATTTGAAAATCAAGGAAACATAGTTCAAGGGGCAACTTATAAGTTTGAGTCTTCAAATAGATTGTCAATAGGAGGTTATTATATTCCGAAAATAAATTCAATTTCAAGTTATTGGGATAGAATCACTTACAGGGGAGGTTTGCGCTTTCAGAAAACAGGGTTATTAATAGATGGAACAAATTCTGGAACAAATTTTACTTCAATTGATGACTTTGGCATAAATCTTGGATTCGGTTTACCAATGCCAAGACAATTATCTAGTTTAAATCTTGGTTTTGAGTACGGGCAGAAAGGTACAATCGACGATAATTTAATAAAAGAAAATTACTTTAATGTAAGATTAAGCTTATCTTTGAACAGCACAAACTGGTTTAAGAAAAGGCAGATAGACTAATAAAAACTGAAATAATGAAAAAAATAACAACGTATTTACTAACAGGTTTATTTTTGTTTGCGGCAGTAGGATTGAATGCTCAGGCAAGTCAAGAGTGTAATATCAAGTATAACTTATTTAAAGGAGATGTTAACACAAAAAAATATGAGCAATCAAAGGAAAATTTGAACTATTTAATGACAAATTGCCCTAAATTATCAGTTAACATATATAAATACGGAGCAAAAGCAGCAAATAAAACAAAAGACGCTGAGTTATATAAAAAAGTATATGAAACACGTTTAGCAAACTTCCCAAGTAAAGGAGCTGCAAAAGCACATAGTGATTACGCTACTTTTTTAAGTGATAATAATTTAGCCTCAGAAGAAGAGATTTTCAACATCTTACAAAAGGCTTACAAAATCTCTCCTCAAGATATGGGAGTAAAAAATATCTTTAAATATTTTAAAGGTATTGTAAATAGACATAAGGATACCGATCCGCAAAAGGTTTTCGATACGTATGATGATGTAATGGAATCTGTAGAAGAGAAGTTAGATGATTACAACAAGAAAATTAGTAAGTTGTTAGCTAAAGATTCTTTAGGTACAATTGATGCTAAAGGAAAAAGATTATTAAAGGCTTATTCAATTAATTCAAAAGCTTTAGGTTTAGTTGAAGGAGGTTTAGATGCTGATATTTCTGCAATCGCTACGTGTGAAAGATTAATTCCAATTTACAGTAGAGATTACGAAGCGAACAAAACAAACGGTGTTTGGTTAAAAAGAGCAGTATCTAGAATGTACAACAAAGAATGTCAAACAGATCCTTTATTCGAGAAATTGGCAAAGTCTTATGCTGATGTAACACAATCTGCTGATGCATTTAACTTTGTTGCAGGAGTTTTAGATAATAATGGAGATTCTAAAGGAGCTGCTGCTATGAGAAAAAAGGCATTTGACTTAGAAACTGACCCAACTAAAAAAGCTAGACTTAAGTTAAGAGAAGCACAAGGGACAAGAAATAGTTCAAAAGCAAGAGCATTAGCTTACCAAGCTTTAAAGTACAACCCTAATATGGGGAAAGCATATTTATTTATTGCAAGTTTATATGCAAAAAGTGCTAATTCATGTGGAAATGACGAGTTTGAAAAAAGAATGGTATATGTAGCTGCTTTGAATAAAGCTCAGAAAGCACAGAGAGTAGATCCAGGAAGTGGTGCAGGTAGATATATTAGAAGTTACCAAAAAAATATACCTTCTAAAAAATTAATCTTCACAAAAGGTGTTGCAGGAGGTAGTGCACACAAAATAGGATGTTGGATTGGAGAAACAGTACGTGTGCCAAAATATTAATGAAATTAAAATACATACATATTTGTAAGAGCATTGCTGTCATTAGTTTGATAGCAATGCTTTTTTCTTGTACAAATGATGCTAAAAAAGTACGTGATTTATTAGCAGATAAAAATTTACCAATTGGAGTTGCTAGGAATACGTATCACGTATATAAAGATTCAGGAAGAGTAACTTCAAAATTAATTACACCTTTATTAAGAGATTTTTCTAATAGAGATCAGCATCCATACAATGAATTTCCTGAAGGAATAAAGATTGTGAGTTATGATAATGATGGGAAAGACTCAACTACAATAACAGGTAATTATGCACTGTCATATGCTAAAACTCAGGTTTCTGAGATAAAAGGTAATGTTGTGGTGTTTAATCATGCGGATAGTTTAAAACTAGAAACAAATCAGCTTTTTTGGGATCAAAGAGAAAAGTATTTTTTCACTGAAGATGGATTTCGATTAACTACTCCGAGTAGTGTAATTAATGGCTTTGGATTTGAATCAAAGCAGGATTTGTCAGAGTGGATTTTAAAAGATATTACAGGAGAAGTAGAAACGAAACAAGGAGACTTATAATGAATAAAATTTGGAGATATACTCAGTACGGTTATTTAGTTGTAGCCATTATTTTATTAGTAGATGCAGGGACTAGATGGTCTACTGACAGGAATCAAGCGTATTTTAGTATCGCTTTTGCAATTTTTATGTTGTTAATATTTTTATTTAAACGTAACTTTAGAAAAAAAATAGAGCGACGAAATAATCAATAATGAGTTACGAAGTTGTAATTATATTTATTTCAATTCTTTTTTCTGCTTTCTTTTCAGGTATGGAGATTGCCTTTATATCTTCAAACAGATTGTACCTAGAACTAGAAAAAAAGAAAGGTGATTTTATCAGTAAAATATTAACGACAATTACAGAAAAATCATCACGATTTATTACTACGATGCTAGTTGGGAATAATATTTCATTAGTAGTGTATAGTTATTTCATGGGTGAGTTACTGATGAATTGGTTTCGTACTTTTCTTCCTTCGGAAATTTTATTGGTAAATTATTTGTTAGAGGATTTACAATTACTTACCCAAACATTAATTTCTACAATAGTTATTCTTGTTACTGCTGAGTTTTTACCAAAGGCACTTTTTCGAGTTTATGCGAACGAAGCAGTTAAAATATTTTCGATACCAGCCTATATCTTCTTCGTGTTATTTTATTTTTTATCGAGCTTTATTTCGGCTATTTCAGATTTTTTTCTCCGCGTTTTTTTTAAGACTGAAGGTGATGAAGTTCAAACTGAGTTTAGTAAAGAGGAACTTGGTAATTATATAACCGAACAGTTAGAGACTAATAAAGAGGATGAAGAAGTAGATTCGGAAATTCAAATTTTTCAAAATGCTTTAGAGTTTCATAAAGTTAAGGCACGGGAAATAATGGTGCCTAGAATTGAGATTGTTGCTGTTGAAGTGCACGAAACAGTCTCTAATCTTAAAAAGGCTTTTATTGAAAGTGGTTTTTCCAAAATCTTGGTATATAAAAACTCTTTAGATGATATAATTGGTTATGTAAATTCATATGAGCTTTTCAAAAAACCAAGAACTATTAAGTCTATTCTATTAACCGTAGAAATTGTACCAGAGTCAATGATGATTAGTGATGTACTTAATGTTTTGATGAAAAAAAGAAAGAGTATTGCACTAGTTGTTGACGAATATGGCGGAACATCAGGAATCATAACTGTTGAGGATATCGTTGAGGAATTATTCGGTGAGATAGAAGATGAACACGATAACCTAGATTTACTAGAGGAGAGAATTAGTGATACAGAGTACAACTTCTCCGCACGTTTAGAGGTAGATTATTTAAATGAAGAATACAATTTAAATATTCCGAAAGAGGAAGCTTATGAAACTCTAGGAGGATTTGTAATCAACCATACAGAAAGTATTCCCGAACTAGGAGAGGAAATTGAAATAGATAATTTCAAGATTAAAATTAGTAAAGTCAGCTCTACAAAAATAGACTCAATTCACTTAGAAGTGCTTTCGTCAGAAAGCTAATTATACCACCTTTTTAGCTCTCAATAATTTATAACAGTAAAACTTTCAAAAACATTGCATTATTAAATGCGAAATTGTATTTTCGCACACTGTTAATAAAATAAATGTAGAAATGGCAATTTTATCGAAAATTAGAGAACGCTCTTGGTTATTAATTCTTATCATTGGTTTAGCATTATTTGCTTTTGTATTAGATCCATCAACGTTATCAGATTTCTTTAATTCTACAAAGATGAATGAGGTAGGAGAGGTGAATGGTGAAACAATATCTCGTCAAGAATTTGCAGAAGCATTAGATAATTATAAAAGACAAACTGGTAACCGAGTATCTGAAATGCAAGCAGCTAAAACTGTTTGGAATAATTTACTACGCCAAAAAGTATATGAAAGTCAGTTAGCAGAAGCTGGAATTACTGTTGGAGAGGCTGATATCTTAAAAGCTTTATATGATACTGAGTTCATTAAAAATGATCCAAGATTCTTAACAACGAATGTTTTCGATAAAGAAAAGTTTAAAGAGTTTTTAGCTACTATTAAAGCTGAGAATGGTGAAGAGTGGAGTAATTGGAGACAGTATATGGCGTCAGTTAAAACTAATTTACAGAAAACTACTTATGACAAGTTGGTAGCTGCAGGTCTTGGAGCTTCATTAAAAGAAGGTGAAAATGAGTATTTAACAGATAACACTAAGATTAATGCAAACTTAGTTTTCTTATCATATACTTCTGTGCCAGATAGTTTAATTACTGTAACAAGAGGAGAGATTAAGAAATATATCGAAAACCACCCATCTGAATTTGAGGTGGAAGCTTCAAGAGATATTCGCTATGTAAAATTCAATATCAAAGCAACTCCGGAAGATGAAGCAGAAATTAAAGCAAATGTTGCAAAATTAATTGAAGATTCAACAAATAAAAATGGACAGACGGTTCCAGGTTTAAAATCTACAACAGATTATAAAAGATTCTTGGAAGAAACTGAGTCTGATTTACCGTACAAGGATGTAATCGAATACAAGTCTCAAGTTCCTCAGGTGATTGCCGAAGATTTATTCAATGGTAATAAAGGAGATGTATTTGGTCCTTATAAAGACCAAGATTTCTTTAAGATTTCTAAAATTACTGAAGTATTAGAGTTGCCAGATTCAGCACAAGCAAGACATATTTTAATTCCTATTGCGGGAGCACCAAGTGCAGATGCATCAGTTACAAATACAGATGAGCAAGCTAAAAAATTAGCTGATAGTTTATTAACTGTTGTAAAGAGAGACAGATCTAAATTCGAAAGTTTAGTAAAAGAGTTTTCTTCAGATAAAGGTTCTGTTGAAAAAGGTGGTTTCTACGATTGGTTTCCGTACAACAGAATGGTACCTGAGTTTAGAGACTTTGTTTTTGAAGGAAAGAAAGGTGATATGGGAGTAGTTAAATCTACTTTCGGATACCATGTTATTTTAATTGAAGGACAAAAGAACTTCCAAAAGGCAATTAAATTGGCAACTTTTGCGCGTAAAATTGAAGCTTCTGAAATTACAGAGAATGCTATTTTCCAAGACGCAGAAACTTTCGCTTTAGAGATTTCTAAAGGAACAAGTATTGATGAGGCAGCTAAGCAAAGAGAACTAACTACATTACCAGCAGTTGGTTTAAAAGCTTTAGATGAAAATGTGCCAGGATTAGGGAATGAAAGAGAAATCATTACTTGGGCATTTGGTAAAGATGTAGAAATTGGTGATTATAAAAGATTTGATGTAAATGGAGGATATGTAGTTGCTACATTAACAAACGTTACGGAAGAAGGATTAATGCCAGTTGATAAAGCAATTAATAAGGTTCGTCCAATTTTATTGAACGAGAAGAAGGCAGAAATATTAAAAGATAAGTTTACTGCTGGAACGTTAGAAGAAATTGCTTCGGCTAATAAACAAACTGTTAGATCTATTACGGATGTTAATTTAAAATCTCCAACAATCACTGGAATTGGTTTTGAGCCTAAAGTAGTTGGAGCTATGTTGAATGCTAAGGAGAATGAGTTAATCTCGAAAGTAGAAGGAGATAGAGGAGTTTATGCATTTGTTGTTACAGGTAAAGAATTACCAACGGCATTACCAAACTACGATACATACCGTAAAAGAATAGCTAACCAAAGAAGAAACCAAACTTTCAATATGTATGAAGCAATTAAGAAAGCTTCTGATGTGGAAGATGATGGGTTAAATACTTACTTTGGGATTGGTCAATAAGAATCAATTTTAAAAATACACTTAAAGCCGAGTTTGATACTCGGCTTTTTTTATGGTTAAAAACTAAGAATCGATATTCAAATAAATAAAAAAAGCAACCTCGTTAGAGATTGCTTTTTTAATATATTTTAAAACGTTTTATTAAGCGTTTAATGGTTTTCCATCCCAAGCTGCTTTAGCTGCTTCTTTTACAGCTTCAGAGTATGTTGGGTGACCATGACAAATACGAGCAATATCTTCTGCAGAAGCTCTGAATTCCATTGCAACAGCCATTTCCATAATTAAGTCAGCCACACGAGCACCAACCATGTGAACTCCTAAAACTTCATCTGTGTTTTTATCAGCTAAAACTTTTACAAATCCATCAATATCACCACTAGCTCTAGATCTTCCTAAAGCACGCATTGAAAATTTTCCTGATTTGTATTCTACATTAGCTTCTTTTAACTCATCTTCTGTTTTTCCTACAGCAGCTACTTCTGGCCATGTGTAAATAATTCCAGGAATTAAGTTATAATCAATATGTGGTTTTTCTCCAGCTAAATATTCAGCAACAACAACACCTTCTTCTTCAGCTTTATGAGCTAACATTGCACCACGTACAACATCTCCAATTGCATAAATATTAGAAACGTTAGTTTGTAAATGATCATTTACATCTATTTGTCCTCTTTCAGTTACTTTAACTCCAGCTTTATCTAATGCTAAACCTTCAGTATATGGTCTACGTCCAACAGCAACTAAACAGTAATCACCAGTAAAAGTTACTTCTTCACCTTTTTTATTATTAGCCTTAACGATTACTTCATCTCCATTTCTTTCAACAGCAGTAACACCATGACTTACATTAAACTTAACTCCTTGTTTCTTTAAAACTTTAGTTAATTCCTTAGAAATATCTTTGTCCATTGTAGGTGTGATCGTTGGAGCATATTCCACAACAGTTACATCAGCACCTAAACGCTTATAAACAGAACCTAATTCTAATCCAATAACTCCACCACCAATAACGATTAGGTGTTTTGGAACTTCTTTTAATTTTAAAGCTTCAGTAGAAGTAATAATTCTTTCTTTATCAATTGAGATAAAAGGTAATGTTGAAGGTTTAGAACCAGTAGCGATAATAATATCCGTTCCTTCAATTACTTCAGAACTTCCATCGTTCTTTGTTACCTTAACATGAGTAGCATCTTCAAAAGAACCTAACCCTTCATAAACATCAATGTTGTTTTTATCCATTAGATATTTGATGCCACCAGTTGTAGTTTCTACTACTTTAGCTTTACGATCTACCATTTTTTGGAAATCGAACTTCGGATTTTCAACTGAAATTCCGTGCTCTTCGAAATGGTGAACCGCATCATAATAATGATGTGAAGAATCTAATAAAGCTTTAGAAGGAATACATCCTACATTTAAACAGGTACCTCCTAATGTTGAATATTTTTCTATAATGGCAACTTTCTTACCTAGTTGAGATGCTCTTACCGCAGCAATATATCCTCCTGGGCCAGAACCTATAACGATAATATCGTATTTCATGAGATGTTTTTATTTTAGTACAAAATTACAATTATTTACTCATAAAAACTGAGGATTCTGTATTATTGCTATTTTTAAACGAATAACTTAATTACTGTATGAAAATATTAAAAAAAATAGGATGGGTAGCATTAGGTTTATTATTGGTTATCCAGTTCATTCCTTCGGAAAAAAATAATGGGGAGTATAGTTCTCTTGATACTTTTGTAACTGAAACAAAGCCTTCTGAAGAAGTTCAAAAAATTTTAAAGAACGCATGTTACGACTGTCACAGTAATAAGACAAACTATCCTTGGTATCATTCAATTGCTCCAATTAATTTTTGGATGAATCATCATGTTGAAGATGGAAAAAAGCATTTAAATTTTTCTAAATGGGCTGATTATTCTTTAAAAAGAAGAGAACATAAGATGGAAGAATTTTGGGAAGAAGTAGAAGAGAAGCATATGCCATTAGATTCTTACACATGGACACATTCTGATGCTAAATTATCAGATGAGCAAATTACGATGGTTGTGAATTGGGCAAAAACTGTTCAAGCGAATTATGAAGCTCAAATTCAAAAATAATTGAGTAATAAAGTTCTAATCATTGGATATGTTTGGGTTGAACCAAATTCTTCTGCTGCCGGTGGAAGAATGTTACAACTCATTCATTCTTTTAGAAATAGAAATTATGAAATAATATTTGCTAGTCCTTCTCAAAAGGGAGACAAAGCAATTAATTTATCAAAGCTGGGAGTTAAAGAAGTTCAAATTGAATTAAATTCTCCTAGCTTTAATCATTTTATAAAAGAGCTTCAGCCAAAAATTGTAATGTTCGATCGTTTTATGATGGAAGAACAATTTGGTTGGAGAGTAGCAGAAAACTGTCCGAATGCTCTACGAATATTAGATACTGAAGATCTTCATTTTCTTAGGAAAGTCAGACATCAACAATTAAAAAAAGGTGTTGCATTTTCAATAGATGCACTATTAAAATCAGTTGATGCGAAAAGAGAAATTGCTTCTATTTTGCGATGTGATTTAAGTTTGATTATTTCTTCTTTCGAATTGAAATTATTGAAAGAAACATTTACTATAAATGAATCCTTAGTAATGCATTTGCCATTTATGTTAGATGGTATTTCAGATAAAATAACATCAAATTGGTTATCATTTTCAGAAAGAGAGCATTTTGTTTTTATTGGTAATTTCTTTCATAAACCTAATATTGACGCAGTTTTAGCGTTAAAGAAATTATGGCCAAAAATTAGAAGGCAGTTGCCAAAAGCTGAAGTGCATATTTATGGAGCTTATGTGAATCAACAAATTCAACAATTACATAAACCGGATCAAGGTTTTGTTGTTAAAGGATTTGTGGAGAATGCTAATGAAGTTGTTTCTAAAGCTAAAGTGGTTTTAGCACCAATACGATTTGGAGCTGGTATAAAAGGTAAATTAACCGAAGCAATGTACTGTGGTACTCCGAGTGTAACGACAACTATTGGAGCAGAAGGAATGTATGATGATTTACCATGGAACGGTTTTATTGCCAAATTAGAGGATGATTTTGTGGATAAAGCGGTAACGCTTTATACTGATAAGAATACTTGGGAAACTGCTCAGAGAAACGGAATAACTATAATTAATTCAATTTATGATAAGGAGATTTTAGAATCTAGTTTTATGGATAAAATTGATGAGTTAATTTCAAATTTAGAAAAACATAGAACCAATAATTTCTTAGGAGCTTTATTACAACATCAAACACTGCAGTCCACAAAATACATGAGTAAGTGGATTGAAGAGAAAAATAAAAAAGAGACCGATTAATTCATCATTGCTACGACTCTTGCCGGAGCAGCTGAAGCACCAACGATTTTCAAGGGAAATACAGCCACTTTAAATCCAGTATAAGGTAAAGCATCTAAATTTACTAATTGTTCCATATGCCAATATTCCTTGTTTTGTCCGACTAAGTGAGCTTCCCAAAATAACTCTGAATTTTTCGTTTCTTTAGCTTTTTGTAACATGTAAGGAAGTGGTAAATCCCAACCCCAAGAATCAATTCCCATCACTTTTATTCCTTTGTCAATTAACCAAGAAGTAGCTTCGGCACTCATTCCTGTACCAACTTTATGGAAGTCTTTTGTCCCGTTAAATTTATCACGACCTGTTTTAATCAAAACAATCATTCCAGATGTAATCTCTAAATTGTTTTCTGAAAGAAACTTTTCAATATCGTTAACAGTGATTGGATCAAAATCAACTTTATGTTTCATGTCGATAACAATTCCATCTGAGTAACAAATATCTAAAGGAATTTCATCAATTGTTTTTGATTTTTCCCCATTTGTTGTAGGAGAATAATGCCAAGGCGCATCGATATGTGTAGTAGAGTGAACTCCCATTTTCTGAATTACATCATCTGCCCATCCATCAAAGTTCTTTGGGAAAAGTTTAAAAGGAAGTCCTAAAAAACGAATTAACCATTTCGCTTTTTTATGGGGTTTGTGCTTAATTTTCACTTTCATAAACCAAGGATCGTTTTTGTTATAACGAATTGGTTTAGATAAATCGATGATTTTCATTTCGGAGGTAATTAGATTTTTGGTTCACTAAAATAACTTATTATTTTATCGGTTGATAATCGGTAGGTAATAAATCGGCAATTTTCTCATACGCCCAATATTGTTCAGTAAAAGTTCCTAAAGGATTAGCGAGTTTTCCAGAAGGGAAGATTTCAATAGGTTTTTCTAGCATTTGAATTATAGATTCTTGCTGGTTCAACCTTTTTCCGAATTTTCTATAATTCAATTCTTCTTTCTCTTTCGTATAAATTACTTCAAGCCAAAAATTAAAATTTAAATATGTTTTTCCATTCGTTCTGAATACTAAATCATCATAGTTCAAATTTTCTTTTAACGGAACTTCTTTAACTTTTTCTCCTTCTTTTAAAATGATTTTTTGCCTTTTAAATTGATTAATCACAAATCCTTCCTCTTGGACATTTGCCATGTATAAACTTCTGAAGAAATGTAATAAAGATCCGTTGTAGGCTTTCAATCTGTTTTTTTGCCAACGTTTTTCTTGCCTTTTTTTACCTTTTAATTTCTCATATCTGGCATAACCGTGAAAAGAAGTCGATTTATGATCAATGGTAAGTTTAACTAAATCGTAATAAACTTTATATCCTAATTTTTTATTTAGAATTTGAATTGGTTTTTTCGCTCGAACAGTTAGTTTTCCTGTTCTTGAATGTAAGTAGTATTGTAAAACATCTGGATTTAAAATTTCACAGCCTTTGGCTAAATCTGTGTTTCCAATAAAGGCTTGTTTAAATCTTTTAAAATCTTTGAAATTGTTTTTCGGACTAATATCCAATTCTACTTCATCTAATAGTTCATTGTCTTCTTCTAATTGAATTGTCAAATATTCTTTTTCCTCTGAAAGAATTAGTTTTTCAACTGTCTTAAAGCCTAGAAAATAAACGACCAAAGTATAATTATCAGAAGGAGCTTTTAATTCAAATTCTCCATTTTCATCGGATATTGTTCCAATTGTGGTGTTGTTTAAAAAAACCGAAGCACCTTCTAAAACTGAGTTATTGTGATCCGTAATTTTTCCTTTGATAGTTTTCTGGGCAATCAAAGAATGTGTAACAAGAAAAACTAAAGAGATAATAAAAGATTTCATAATGCAAATTTTGATTTTAAAAATAAGCATTTCAGGAATTTAGGAAAAGTTTTCTTTCTGGTTTTATTTTGTGGTTGGCTGATAATCTAGTGGTAACATAGTTGCGAAAGCTTCAAATCCCCAATATTCTTCTTGATAAAAAGAGGAAGGATCTAATAGAATTCCAGTTGGGTCTATTTGTGATTTTCCTTTTAACAATACAAGATGAGAAGTTTGTACTTTCAACGGTTGCGACCTTCTGTTTCTAAATACTCCTTTGATAAAGTTTTCTTCTTCAGGTTCTTTTGTGTAAACTACAATTAAGTAGTCTTTAAAATCGAGAAAAGGAATGTTATTTTCAAATGAAATCATTTCTTCGTACGGAACATTTCTTTTGTATAAGTAATCACGGAATTTTGGAAGTTCTCTGGCTTTTTTTAACGTAACCAAAGCACTATCTAATTTGGTTTTTGGTTCTGTAATAGATCTTGTGAAATTCACTTTGTTTCCATGAAGTTTAACTAACTCTCTGGCGAATTGTATTTTTTCTTCTGACGGTCTTTCTTCATTACGAACCCTTCTAAATTGATTGATTACAAATCCATCTTCTTTTAATTGTTTGTTTAGTAAACTTCTTAAAAAATGCATTTGAGAGCCATTGTATGCTGTAAGTCTATTTTCTTTCCATTTTTTACGAATGGATTTTCGAAGATTTTTGTATTGTGCATATCCGCTGAAATAAACCTGATGGCTGTCTAAGGTAAAATCAACCAAATCATACGTAATTAAGTAGCCTAATCCTGAA
Source organism: Tenacibaculum sp. MEBiC06402 (assembly GCF_049239625.1). Classification (NCBI taxonomy): domain Bacteria; kingdom Pseudomonadati; phylum Bacteroidota; class Flavobacteriia; order Flavobacteriales; family Flavobacteriaceae; genus Tenacibaculum; species Tenacibaculum sp. MEBiC06402. The sequence continues at coordinate 86,551 of NZ_JBMKKT010000105.1, read as the reverse complement.
TGCTTTATTTGTAAAGGTTTTCTAGCAATCGCTGTTAGCGTATTTGTTTTTTTGTTGTAATCGAAGTGTAAATCTTTTTCATTTAAAATTTTACATTCTTCGGCTAATTTTGATCGCCCGAAAAAACTATTCTTAAACCTTGCAAGATTATATTTCCATTCGTCATCGTAGATTGTTTTTACAACTTCTACTTCATTAAGCATTTCATTGTCTTCTGAAAGTTGAATTGACAATGCTTTAGTTTCTTCTGTATTTATTTGTTTTTGATAAGTTTTATAACCTAAATATGAAACTACCAAGGTATAAGTTCCTTTTGTAATACGAAGTTCAAATTCTCCATTTGAATCGGTCAACGCACCGATAGTTGTATTATTGAAAAAAACTGAGGCTCCTTCTAAAGGTTCGTTTTGTATGGAAGTTATTTTTCCTTTAATTATTTGTTGAGCGAAAATATTGGTCGCAAGAAGAATGAATGTAATTAAAAGTCCCTTTTTCATGTTAAGTTGATTTCCATAAAAATAGGGACTTCCTAAAAATTAGTTTCTTAAAAATGTATTAATTCTCCGTCCTCCGGAATATAGGTTTTGTGAAGTAAGTTTTTCTCTTTCAAAATTGAACGTAATTTTTCTCTTGTAGTAGGACAATGATTGACAGCTTCCATATGATTTGCAATCACTTTATTTGGAGCATTTTCAACGAACTTTACAATATCATCTACAGTCATTAATAATGGTTTAAAAATATCGAATTGAGCAGAGCCGGCAGCTACTACACTTATGTCTGGTTTATATTCTCCTAAAACTTTATCTACATCTTCGGTATAAATTGTATCTGAACTTATATACACCGAAGGTTGACCAGGAAGTTGAATGAAAAACCCCATTACATTACCAGCGGGTTTTGCAACAAAACCATAACCATGTCTTGCAGGAATTCCCTCTATTGTACCATTTAAAAAGGGAGTTTTATTCCAGTATTCTAGTGTGTTTACAACATTTAAACCTTTTTTACGAAATGTTTTTTCGTCCAATACACTACAAGTTACTGGTATGTTTTTCGATTTTAAAAACCTCTCAGCAGCAATGTCGAGATGATCTGGATGGTTGTGAGTAATTATGCAATGAGTAACCTTTTCCAGAAGAGATTTTGTATTATCAGGAAGTTCTACAGTTGGATTTCTTTTTGATTTAAATCGTATAAATGAGAATGGAGGTAAAGAACCTTTTTTTCCTAACATCGGATCAACTAAAATCACTTCTGTTTTAGTTTCTATTACTAAAGTTGCATTTCTAATATGTTGAATTTTCATGGGTATTATTTTTTATACAAAGTAAGAGGCTCTATAAATCAATCCCATTGATTCAAATCAAGAAATGCGTTTTCTGATTCTACTTAAGGTTTCTGGAGTAATATTTAAATAAGAAGCAATATGGTATTGTGGTATTTTTTCTAACCAATGAGTTTTGTAAATGAATAATTCTTGATACAATTCATCAGCAGATTTTGTAATTCTGTTGTACTCAAATAATTCTTTCTGTTTTAGTAATTTCTGAAAAGATAAATCGATAAAACTTTTACCACATTCATACTTTTCTAAAAGTTTAGTGAATGGTTCTTTCTCGATTGTTAATAATTCAATATCGCTTAAAGCTTCTTGATTTTTATTTGTAGAACTATTGTTGTTGAAAGAAAATAGATCAGAAACAAATTGTGGTTTTGTATAGAAATTAATGTTTGTTTCTTTTTCAGGTGTTGCATAAAATTCTCTGACAATTCCTGAATTAAGAAAACGTAATTCTTTCTCCGTTGTTTTAGCTTTTAAAAGAATTTCTCCCTTTTTAAAGTATTTCTTTTTAAATAGCGATAGAAGTTCATCAATTCCATGTTGATTTAAAGGATATTCAGTTTCAAAGAATTTAGAAATTTTATCGTACATACAAATGAAATTAAAAAGAGTTGCAAGTAATTTAAAAACTTGCAACTCCAAATTTATTTTAGGCAGTTAAAAGTCCTGCTCTTTTTAATAAAGCTTCTGGTTTTGGTTCTTGTCCACGGAATCGTTTGTACAATTCCATTGGCTTTTCAGTTCCTCCTTTAGATAGCACATGGTCTTTAAACTTAGAGGCAATTGTTTTATTAAATATTCCTTCTTCTTGGAAATATTCAAAAGCATCAGCATCTAAAACTTCCGCCCATTTATATGAATAATAACCAGCTGAATATCCGCCTTGAAAAATATGAGAAAATGCAGTACTCATACAGTTTTCAGCTACATCTGGATATAATTTGGTATTGCTAAAGGCTTTTAATTCAAAATCTTTTACAGTTGTTCCTTCTGCTGGTTTTCCAGAATGCCAATTCATATCTAATAATCCGAAACTTAATTGACGAAGTGTTTGCATTCCTTCGTGAAATGTTGCAGATTCTTTTATTTTCTGAACGTATTCCATCGGAATCGTTTCTCCCGTTTCATAGTGCTTGGCAAATAACTCTAAAGCTTCTTTTTCGTAACACCAGTTTTCCAAAACCTGACTTGGTAATTCTACAAAATCCCAAGAAACTGAAGTTCCCGATAAGCTCTTATAAGTTGTATTTGCCAGCATTCCATGCAATGCATGACCAAATTCATGGAAAAGTGTAGTTACCTCATTAAAAGTTAGTAAAGATGGTTTGGTTTCCGTTGGTTTGGTAAAATTACAAACAATAGAAACTTGCGGACGATCATTTACATCCTTTTTAATCTGTTGAGATTTATAAGAAGTCATCCAAGCTCCGTTTCGTTTTCCAGGTCTTGGGTGAAAATCTGCATAAAAATGTGAAACAAAGTTTCCGTTTGCATCAGTAACATTATATGTTTTTACATCTTCATGATATTTATCGATAGTGTCGATTTCTTCAAAGTTTAAATCAAATAATCTATTTGCAATTTCAAAAACACCAGCGATTACATTTTCTAACTTGAAGTAAGGTTTTAATGCTTCTTGATCTAAATCGAATAACTCCTTCTTTAATTTTTCAGAATAGTAAGCTCCATCCCACTTTTCTAATCGATCAATATTATCAAGGTTTTTAGCATAACTCTCTAAATTCTTAAATTCACGTTCCGCAGCAGGTTTCGCTTTTTCGAGTAAATCATTTAAAAAAGAAAGAACCTTTTCTGGAGTTTCTGCCATTCGGTCCTCTAATACGAAATGAGCATGAGAATCATAACCTAAAAGATTTGCTCTTTGATGACGAAGTTTTACAATTTGAAGAACAATTTCTTCATTGTTATGATCATTTTTTTGGAATCCTTTTTTTCCCATAGCAACAGATAATTTTTTTCTTAATTCTCTATTTTCAGCATAGGTCATAAAAGGAATATAACTTGGATAATCTAAAGTAATTAACCAACCATCTTTATCTTTTTGTTGCGCTAATAATTTAGCTGCTTCTTTAGCTCCATCTGGCAATCCTTTTAAATCATCTTCATTTGTTAGTAATAATTCAAAAGCGTTGGTATCAGCTAAAACATTTTCTCCAAATTGAAGCGATAATTTAGAAAGTTCAGCATCCAGTTTTCTTAATTCTGATTTTTTCTCATCATCTAAATTAGCTCCGTTTCTTGAAAAACCTTTGTATTGTTTATCAAGAAGCATGTCTTCTTCTGGAGTTAATGTCAGTGAATCTTTTTGATCGTAAACTGCTTTTACTCTTTTGAATAAATCAGCGTTTAAAATCATGTCGTTTTTAAATTCACTTAACCATGGAGAAATGTCTTTGGCTATTTTTTGGATTTCTTCATTTGTTTCAGCTGAATTTAAATTGAAGAAAATAGAAGTTATTCTATCTAGTTTTTCTCCTGTATTATCTAGAGCAACAGTAGTGTTTTGAAATGTTGGTTCATCAGCATCCACAACAATTTCATTAATTTCTTCTTTAGCGATTGCAATGGCTTCTTTAATTGCAGTTTTATAATGTTCCTCTTTTATTTGAGTAAAAGGAGGAGTGTCAAATCCTTCTAATAATGGGTTTTTCGTCATTTTAATTTGATTTTTTAACCGATAAAACCTCACAAATAAAAGATCTGTGAGGTTTTATGTTTAGTTGTACTAAGATACTTATTTCTTAACTCTTTCGGAAGCTTTTTCAACTTTTAATTTCAACCCTTCCTTGTATGCAATAATTTTATCAAGCACACATTTATCTGAAGCTCCAATAATCTGAGCAGCTAAAATTCCTGCATTTTTTGCGCCATCTAAAGCTACAGTTGCCACAGGAACTCCTCCTGGCATTTGTAATATTGACAAAACAGAATCCCAACCATCTATTGAATTTCTACTTTTTACAGGAACTCCGATAACGGGTAATGGACTCATACTTGCCACCATTCCTGGTAAGTGAGCTGCACCACCAGCACCAGCAATGATAACTTGCACACCCCTTTTATGTGCATTTGTTGAATAATCGAATAATTTTTCTGGAGTTCTATGAGCAGAAACGATATCAACCTCTATTTGAATATCCATACTTTCTAAAACATCAATTGCTTCTTGCATAATTGGAAGATCTGAATCACTTCCCATGATAATTCCTACCATACTATTTTTATTTTGCGATAACCTTTACGGTTTCTTTTACTTTTTGTGCTAATTCTCTAGCTTTATTAATATCTTCATTTACGATGGTAACATGTCCCATTTTTCTAAAAGGTTTTGTGTGAGTTTTTCCATAAATATGCGGAGTAACTCCATCTATCTCTAAGATGTTTTCCATGTTCTCATATACTACTTCACCTGTATGACCTTCGGCACCAACTAAATTCACCATAATTCCAGCAACTTTACTATCAGTATTTCCTAAAGGAAGATTTAGAATACTTCGTACGTGTTGTTCAAATTGACTAGTATAACTTGCTTCAATACTATAATGACCAGAGTTATGAGTTCTTGGAGCAGCTTCGTTCACTAAAATTTCATCATTTTCTGTTTGAAACATTTCAACTGCTAATAATCCAATAAAATCAAATTTGTCAGCAACTTTTAGAGCGACTTCTCTAGCTTTTGTTGCAACATTATCATCAATTCTTGCTGGACAAATGACATATTCTACCTGATTAGCTTCTGGATGAAATTCCATTTCAACTACAGGATAAGTTTTAATTTCTCCTTTTTGATTTCTCGCTACAATTACTGCTAATTCGTTTTTAAAAGGAACTAGTTTTTCTGCAATGCATTCTCCGTCTGGTAATCCTTCTAAATCACTGAAGTTTTTTACAACTTTAACTCCATTTCCGTCGTAACCAAATCTAGCAGATTTCCAAACAAAAGGAAATTCTATAATTCCGTTTTCATAAGAATGTTTTAATTCCTCTAAGTAAGCATAATGTGTGAAATCTGCTGTAGGGATGTTATGTTGCTTATAAAACTTTTTTTGTTGCGCTTTATTCTGAATGATTCTCAGATTACTTGGTTTAGGATAAATTGGTAATCCTTCTTTTTCTAATTGATCTAATGCATCAATATTTACATTTTCAATTTCAATTGTAAGTAAGTCTACCTTTTTTCCGAAGTTATATACAGTTTCAAAATCCAATAAATCTCCCTGATGAAACTCATTACATATTTGAGCACAAGGAGCATCTTCTGATTTATCTAAAATAACCGTGTAAATATCTAGTTTTTGTGTTTCGGTAAGCAACATTCTTCCTAATTGCCCTCCTCCCAAAACACCTAATCTAAAATTAGAAGAGAAATAGTGTTTCACTTTAATACGTTAATTTGTGTTGTACACACAAAAGTAATAATCTTATTGGTGTTGGAGAATTATTTAACGGCTAATTTGCAGTGCAGTACTACTAATTTGCAGTGCGGTATATTCTAATGCAAAACAACCTTGACCGTTAATAGGAGAACCATTTAAGGAGTTGTATTCTTTTTGGCTACATTGACAGATTAGTTTTAACCCATCAAAAGTCATAGGAGAAGTACAATCTTTTTCAGGACACTCTAAGTCATACGCTTTAAATGCTGATGAAGTTCTTCTAATGATTAATACATTTCTTCCGCCTAAAGTCACAGAAGTATGTCCTCCTGGTACTTGAATATCGATAAACTGTGGATTAGATAAATTGATAGTTTCATTTAAGGTAATACCAAAAAAACAGTCATTAGTATTTGTGTCGTTAGTGCAACTAACAATAAGTAAACCAGTAATTAAAATTAAAATCTTTTTCATTTTAAGAAACCTTTATCTATCCTTGAAGAACGCTAATTTACAAATATTTTGTACATTTGTAAGACGATCTCATTCCTAACGGACTGGGATTTTTAAATTTTATGACCCCCAGTGTCGATGGTTATAATTTGGCGCTTCGTGAATTTACATCACTAAAAACGCTATAAAATCAAATTAATTATTTAAACCAAGAAAGAATGAGTCAAGTATCATACTATACAGAAGAAGGATTAAAGAAGCTAAAAGATGAATTAGCTCATTTAGAGCAAGTAGAGCGTCCGAGAGTTTCGCAAGAAATAGCAGATGCAAGAGATAAAGGAGATTTAAGTGAAAATGCTGAGTATCATGCGGCAAAAGAGGAACAATCTTTATTAGAAACGAAAATAGCGAAGCTTAAAAATGTTGTAGCAAATGCTAGGATTATAGATGAAAGTCAGTTAGATACATCTAAGATTTTAATTCACTCGATAGTGAAATTAAAGAACGCTACAAATGGAATGGAGTTTACTTACACATTAGTGGCGGATAGTGAGAGTGACGTAAGAAATGGAAAGCTTTCGGTAAACTCCCCAATAGGAAAAGGTTTACTGGGAAAAACAGTTGGTGATGTTGCCGAAATACAAGTTCCGAATGGTTTGATGAAATTTGAGGTCTTAGAGATTTCACGATAAAAAAAGAATCTAGACGCGTTGTTTATACAACGCGTTTTTTAATTAATTTTACCTTAAAACTAAATTTAATGGCAAGTATTTTTACCAAGATTGTAAAAGGAGAAATTCCGTCATATAAAGTTGCGGAAAATGATGATTTTTATGCTTTTTTAGATATCAATCCCAATGCAGTTGGACATACACTAGTAATTCCAAAAAAAGAAGAAAATAAAATCTTCGATTTATCTAAAGAAGAATATACTGCATTAATGGATTTTAGTTACCGTGTAGCTAAAGCTTTGGAAAAAACAATTACTTGCGAGCGCATCGGAATGAGTGTTATCGGTTTAGAAGTTCCTCATGTTCATGTTCACTTGATTCCAATTAATACCATGGCTGATATGCAATTCATGAAAAAAGAAAAATTAGCAAATGAAGAGTTTGTTGAATTGGCTTCTAAAATTGCAGCGAACTTCGAATAAATGAAAAAGTGGTTGAAATCAGGTCTTATTTGGGGAATGATAATGTTTGTGATAATGACATTTATCTATCCTTACTTTAATAACGAGGAAATAACATTGAAAAAGACACTAATTGGTTTTGTGTTATGGACTATTGGTGGAATTTTATTCGGTAGAACTTTAAAGAATAACTATAAAGAATAATTTAGATTTTATTCATTTGAATCTCAAAAGTAGTTCCTTTATTTAATTCAGATTTTTTTACAAATATTTTTCCTTTGTGATAATCTTCGATGATTCTTTTTGATAAAGATAAACCTAATCCCCAACCACGTTTTTTGGTCGTGAATCCAGGTTTAAATATTTGATTGAATTTTGATTTAGGAATTCCTTTTCCTGTGTCTGAAATTTGTATAAAAGTTTGATTTTCATCTTCCTTTATGTTTACACTAATAGCACCTTTACCTTGCATTGCATCTATGGCGTTTTTGATTAAGTTTTCAATTACCCATCCATAGAGCTCGGTATTTAGGTTTACTAAAATTTCTTCGTTTGAAGATTGAAAGGAAAATTCAACCTGTTTTGAACTTCTTGATTTCAGATAATTAAAAATACTAGTTGTAATATCGACGATATTGTTTTTTGTTAGGTTAGGGGCAGAACCAATTTTAGAAAATCGATTGGCGATTATACTTAAACGATCAACGTCTTTTTGTATTTCAGCAACATATTCCTCATTTATATTTTCAGATTTTAAAATAGTTATCCAACCTAGTAAAGATGATAATGGCGTCCCTATTTGATGTGCAGTCTCTTTCGCCATACCAGTCCATAATTTATTTTGGTCGGCAATTTTACTTGAATTAAAAAACAAATAGATAACCCCTAAAAATAATCCTAAAATTAAAATCAATGCGATGGGATAATACGTTAATTTTTGAAGTAGATCAGAATCACGATAATAGATATATTCCTTTCTGCCTAAATAATTAATTTCAATTGGTTTATTCTGCCGTTTCATGATGGCGAGTTGCTCCTGTAAATAAAAAGGATCATTCGTTCTGTTTTCATCTAAGTTATGGACTTCTCCGATAGTTCCATTTACACTTGTAAGAATACAAGGAATGTCGTTGTTCTCCAGTACTTTGAGTTCCAAATTCATGTCTGCATCAAGATTCGGAGTATTTCCAACTCTTTCTAGGGCAAAAGCAAATTGTTCCATTTTTTCTCTTTCCTCTTGCTTAAATTTTATGAAAAATGAGTAGGTGTTCCATAAAATCAAAGAAACAATTACGAAAGAGATTAGGATGATTAATCTTTTCCCAGAAAACAAATACTTAAAAAAGTTCAACATGTTTCAAATATAAACTATTCTTAAAGTATAACTTAATTGTTAAATCCATAGTATATTTACAATAAATAAAATCTAAACAACAACTCATGTTAACAATTGATCCTAAAGAAGTATCTACAGGAAAATTACATCAATATTTACTAGGTGCGATTGCGCCAAGACCTATAGCTTTTGCAAGCACAATTGACGAGGAAGGTAACCCTAATTTATCGCCTTTTAGTTTTTTCAATGTATTTGGTGCGAATCCACCAATTATGATTTTTTCTCCAGCGCGAAGTGTAAGAAATAATACAACAAAGCATACTTTAGATAACGCCGAAGCAGTAAAAGAAGTGGTTATCAATGTTGTGAATTACGATATTGTTCAGCAAATGTCTTTGAGCAGCACAATGTATCCGAAAGGAGTAAATGAATTTGAAAAAGCTGGATTAACAATGTTGCCTTCGGAAGTTGTAAAACCATTTAGAGTGGCCGAATCTCCAGTTCAGTTTGAATGTAAAGTAATTGATATTATTTATACAGGAAAAGAAGGTGGAGCAGGAAATTTAATCATGTGTGAAGTGGTCAAAGTTCATGTTAAAGAAGAAGTATTAGGAGAGGATGGTTTGATAGATCAACATAAAATTGATTTAGTTGCCAGAGCAGGAGGGAGTTATTATTCAAGAGCAAGAGATGGTTTTTTTGAAATACCAAAGCCTTTGTCAACACTAGGAATTGGAGTAGATCAAATTCCTAGTGAAATAAGAAATAGCAATGTACTAACAGGAAATAACTTGGGAGTTTTAGGAAATGTAGAGCAATTACCAAGCGAAGAGACTGTTAATAACTTTGCTAAAGAACATCCAGAGTTCGTTGGTGTTACAGAAGAAAAAAAACATACATTTGCACAAGAATATTTATTAAAAAATGACGTTGAAAGTGCATGGAAAGTACTTTTAATTAAATAAGAAGATTATGGAAGTTATAGGGAAAATTAAAATTATTAACGATACACAGACTTTTGGAAGTAACGGTTTTAGAAAGAGAGAGTTAGTGTTAACTACAGATGAGCAATATCCTCAAATGTTAATGATTGAATTTGTTCAAGACAAGTGTGATTTGTTAAACAATTTCCAAGTAGGGCAAGACGTAAAAATTTCAATTAATTTAAGAGGTAGAGAATGGATTAACCCAGAAGGAAAGGCAATGTATTTTAATTCTATTCAAGGTTGGAGAATTGAAAATTTACAACAAGCTTCTGCTCCTCAGAACATGCCTCCAGTAGATCAGTTTCAACCAGCTCCAGACTTAACTGATAACGAGCCAGACGATTTACCTTTCTAAAATTTAAATTAAAAAAGAAAACCTCAGAATAAATATTAATTTACTCTGAGGTTTTCTTTTTTAATTAAAGTATAATTAATTAAGTCGTGATTTTTTAAGTTGCTGATATCTCGCTTACTGTGGCACACGTTACTTCGTTACCAATTATATTATAGTGTTTGATGGATCCATCATCGTAAAAACAGGTTAATCCCCAGCCTTTATATGTGTTTCCTTCTTTAGTAGTCCACCATCCTATCTCTTTTGAGCAAGTTCTGCCTTTTCCGTTAATTTTTAATTGCTCTTCTTTGCTTAATAAAGAGATTCCTGACAGTTTCGTAAATTTACTTATCATGATTGATTTATTTTTTGATTTGCCCCAAATATATCAATAGAATATAAAGAAAATAATAATTTTTCTTTTTTATTTTGGAGGCATAGGACCTCTCAAGTGAATTATTAAACCATTTAGGAAATTTCTTAAAATTTGGTCTCCACACTCCATATATTTAGGGTGATCTTCTTTTCTGAAGAAAGCACCTATCTCTGCTTTAGAAACTTTAAAATCTACCAATGCGCAGATATCGATTATATCTGTATCTCTTAGCTTGTGAGCAACACGAAGCTTTTTAAAAATATCGTTATTTGTTAATGCCATTGTACAAAGATAGGGTTAATTTACCACTGAAAATATCGCCCAAGCATAGATTGCAAAGCGTAAAAATCTAAAAAGACCAAAAACAATTACGTTTTTAACCGGATACTTTATCATACCAGCAGTTAAACAACTAATTGCGAAAGGTAAAGGTAATAAAGCTCCAACAAGAATTAAAAAGCTACCCCATTTTTTAGTATTCTTTAAATGCTTTGCCATTTTCACTTCAAGGTATTCGCTTACAGCATCTATTTTTAGAGAAGCTTTACCTATATAATAAGCAGAAATACCTCCTAAGTACGATAGAGTGGCTAGTATAGATAAATTAAAAATAGGCTCTGAAGTTTTCTTAGACCAAGCTATAAAAATTTCTGGCGGAACTAAACCTAAGATAGTTTCGGAAGTAAAAAAAGTTATGAATAAGCTCGTTCTAGAAAATGTTTCCGTCATTTTCTGAAGCCCATCATTAATATTGTACACATACTTATTGAATAATATAAGTGCAACAATAATTAAAACAAGAGGTAAAAAAGCTTTCTTTAAACTTTCCCATATAAACATATAAAAACCTGTACGTTGATAGTAGTTGTGCAGGCGTTTTACGTGCGCGTCTTTATTCTTTTTTTTAGGATTTTTTGTCATTATCGTCTCCGTCAAACCATTAGGGGGCAAAAATAGAGAGGTTTTTAGTTTTACAAAAGTTAAATCTTATTATTTTTAAGAGCTAATTTTACTATTATGAAGATTACAAAGATCATAGAAAATCTTTTTAAAAAATACATTCCTTCACCTTTTACAATTGCAGTTTTATTGACATTATTAACTATGGTATTGGCCTTAGTTTTTACAATGCCTAAAAATGAATCAATATTAGGTTATACATCACAAGTATTAGGCTTTTGGGAAAAAGGAATTTGGAACAACGATTTACTTGTTTTTGCATATCAAATGATGTTGATTTTAGTGTTAGGACATGTGTTAGTGTTGAGTAAACCAATGAGTAATCTAATTCAAAGGCTTACTCAATATTGTACAAATACTGCTAATAGTGCTATGCTTGTTAGTACAGTTACGATGCTTGTAGCTTTTTTTAATTGGGGGTTAGGTTTAATTTTTGGAGCATTATTAGCAAGAAAAGTTGCCGAAGATGTGCAACGTCGAGGTTTAAAAATTAATTACCCAATTGTTGGAGCAGCAGGATACGTGGGTTTAATGGTTTGGCATGGAGGAATATCAGGTTCAGCACCAATCAAAATAAATGAAGAAGGACATATAAAATCTATTATGAGTACGATTTCTTCTGAATCAAATTTATCAAGAATTCCAGACATCATAGATTACAGTCAAACTGTATTTAGTTGGTGGAATATACTCATATTTATTGCAGTTGTTTTAGCAGTTGCGGTAACCTTTTATTTTATGGGCAAAAAAGCGGAACCTACTCATATTGATCTGCCAGATTATAAATTCTCAAATGAAGATAATACACCTGTTGAAAAAGCTGATAAATTGGATCATTCTAAAGTTTTAGGATTCATATTAGGAGGCGTCATTTTAATTGCGTTTTTTATAAAGTATCACCAAGATTTATTATCGCTAAAGATTACTCCTAACCTAATTAATTTTTTTATGTTAGGACTGGCTATTTTACTTCATAAAAATTTTAAAAATTTCACTAACGCTGTGGGAGAAGCTATTTCTGACGTATCAGGAATATTAATTCAGTTTCCTCTTTATTTTGGGATTATGGGAATCATGAAATCCACGGGAATGGTTACATTGATATCAAGTTTTTTTGTGTCTATTTCAACAGCTACAACGTTACCAATTTTTACTTTTTTTAGCGCTGGATTGGTAAATATTTTTGTTCCAAGTGGTGGTGGTCAATGGGTTGTTCAAGGACCAATTGTTGTAGAATCAGCATTGCAATTAGGAGTTCCATTACCTAAAGCAATTATGGCATTGGCTTATGGTGATCAAATTACCAATATGTTACAGCCATTTTGGGCTTTACCTCTTTTAGGAATTACTAAGTTAAAAGCAAAAGAGATTTTACCTTATACGCTTATAGTTATGTTGGTTGGAAGTTTTGTTTATTTATTAGGTTTAGTAATTTTTTAATGTATTATTGGTTAGGAAAAGATATCGTATTTCCTCCTCACGAAGTGGCTACCGAGGAAGGAATAATCGCCTTAGGAGGCGACTTATCTATCGAGCGTTTAATATATGCTTATAAAACTGGAATTTTTCCTTGGTTTAACGAGGGTGAACCAATAGTTTGGTATTCTCCCCCAGAGAGAATGGTTTTGTTTCCAGAGGAAATTCGTATTTCAAAATCGATGAGACAGGTTCTTAGAAAAAACGATTTTACAATTACCGAGAACAAAGCTTTTAATGATGTAATTCTATCTTGCAAACACATAGAGAGAATTGATCAGGAAGGAACTTGGATTACGGATGATATGGTTGAAGCTTACAGTAAGCTACATGATATTGGCTACGCAAAATCGATAGAAGTTTGGAAGAATGATGTATTAGTAGGAGGACTGTATGGTTTGGATTTACAAAATGGAGTTTTTTGCGGAGAGAGTATGTTCAGTAAAGCTAGTAATATGAGTAAAGTGGCCTTCATATATTTAGCGACACAGAAGAATTACAAATTAATCGACTGTCAAGTTTACAACAACCACTTAGCTTCTTTAGGAGCTAGAGAAATTGATAGAAAATATTTTTTAGAGTATTTGAAAGAATAAAAAGTGTCTTGCTTTGCAGAAAACAAGACACTATATAATCCCCATAATGTTTCACCTTAACTAAGTATGAATTACACTAAGATTTTTTTTCGAGGAGAAAGGTGCCTAATAAAAGGCACCTTAATTAATTCACTCACTTTGGTTTAAACATATTTAGATGAAAACTCAAAAAGCCCTTGTTGCCAAGAAATTCTCCCAATACTTGGCATAATAATTTGTGAATGAATGTAATAGAACATATATAAATTTGAGAGGTTTATATGAGACAAATTTCTTTTAATTAGTGAGATTGCAGGTTCTTTTTTTTAACTATTAAGAGTTTTTTTAAGAATAAAAGTGTTCTTTTTTTACCTTTTTGTTCTTTTTTTTTCAGTTCAAGCGGTAAAGATGAAATAATATTAAATTTTGTCGATATTTGTGATATGTCTAAAAAACTACTACTACTTATCATTTTAATGATAAGTAACCCCCTAAAATCTCAGGTTAAAGAGTTTGAAAATCAACCAACTATTGAAACTCTTTGTAACCTAATGCTTAGTGAGGCGAATACCGTAAGTGTCACTAAAACATATCAAAGAGCTCATAAGTTACTTACCTCAATCAAAAAAGAGAAAAACTTCCTCCATCAAGAAGTAATAGACAAAGTAAAAAGCAAATCATACTTAAGTATCCTTAATTATCACGTTTCAAATCATAATTTTGATTCAGTTAATCACTATCAAAATATCTTAAGAAATACGAGTCATAATTTTTCGGTTCTGGGAAAAAGTGAAATGTATAGTGCGAGAATGTATATTCAAAAGAGCGATTATTATAAAGCCTTAAAAAGTTTTTATAAAGCTATAGAGCTATTTGAAAAAAATAATGATATAGAAAGTCAAATAGAAAGCTATGTTGCTATTGGAAGATTTTACAGAAAGATAAATAGTATAGATTTATCAAGTGAGATTGATTCAGTTTTAATGAATAATTATCTACATAAATCTGATGACGATTATTACGACAAAAAAATCTACATTAATCACGCATCTCATTTAGCTTCTTTGGGATTAGAAAGACAAGCGGTAGGTGTTCTTCAAAATATCAACCCAGAATCACTTAAAAATAGTGTGGTTAAAAGATATTATTACAAAGAGTTATATCCAATATTTACAAGAAATAATCAATTAGATTCGGCCAGAAAATATATAAACAAAGCTTATTCCGATCCCGTTTTTAAATTGCCATGTGATAATGTCAATAAAAGTGTGGGATTGTCATTTCTTGCTTTCAAAGAAAAAAAATATAATAAAGCTCTCCAGTATATCGCGATTGTTAAAGAAAGTGAGTTTTTAGATAGAGTAGAAGGATATACAAAATTGAAAATGTATCGAGTAGAATATTTATCTCACAAGATACTAGGGAACTATAAAAAATCGCTTTCTGCTTATGAAAATTACTTCAAGGTGATGAATGCTCTTAAAAGTTTTCATATCAATGCAAGAGCATCTATTTTAAACTTTAAACTACATTATGATGATAAAATACTTGAGCTAAAAGAAATTAATAGGGTGAGTGATTTGTTTCTTCAACAACGAAAGAAGTTTTACATTTTATATACCTTTTTAATTACTTTTTCAGTACTAGCATTTTTGTTTTTTATTTTTCATTCAAAAAGAAAAAAAGAACGATTACAATTATTTTATGAGTACGAAAAAATTAAGGCAGTAACCGATTATAAAAATCGATTTATTGAAAACCTTTCTCATGAAATCAGTACTCCGATTACTATAATTATTGGCTATCTGAGGTTAATTGGTAATAATCCGATGGACTATTCAAAAGTGTTAAAGTATACCAACTTAGCAAAGAGAAGTACTGAAAATATAGCGAACTCTTTGACGAATTTTCTTACCCTTTCAAAACTAGAAAAAGAACATCTTAATCATAAAACATTGCCTTTACCATTAGGAAAGTTTATCGAGGATTGTGTAATTTCATTTCAGGGTGTCGCGGAAATAAAAAACATTTCGTTATTCTATAAATCGAACATCAATTTGGCCGAAGAACTAGACTACGATTACGATAGTTTGAAGAAAATTATAAACAATCTAGTGTCAAATGCTATAAAGTATACACCACCTCATAAGTCAATTCACTTCTCGGCAGAACTTTTGAAGGAAGAGTTAGTCGTAGTAATTAAGGATGAAGGTATTGGAATTGATAAAAAGGAACAAGAATTAATTTTTGATCGTTTCTATCAATCAAAGCAAAACCAGATTTATGGTGGGTTCGGAATTGGGTTATCTCTCGTAAACGAATTAATTTCAAAGTTGAAAGGAAGTATTTCTTTACAAAGTGAAAAAGGAAATGGAAGTACCTTTAAGGTGACATTGCCAGTTGAATTGAAGAGTTACTCGAAATTCTTGAACGAAGATAAAGTTGCTTTTAAAAATATTACGAACCAAACTCAAATTAAAATTGAAGAACCTGAAGATGCACCTTCAATTTTAGTTGTAGATGATAATATTGAAATTATCAACTATATAAACGAACTATTATCTCCAAACTTTAATTGCACATTTGCTTTTGATGGAGTAGAAGCACTAAATAAAATTCTAGAGTTACATTTTGATGTAATACTTTGCGACCTAAGAATTCCAATTTTAAATGGTTATGAGCTAAAAGCCGAGTTAAATAAAAACGATAGAACTAAGAATATTCCGTATTTATTAATGACAACTTCTATAAAAGAGTTTGCAGAAGGGAAGCAAAATGTCTTAGGTATTAAAGATTATTTGGTCAAACCTTTTAAGGATACAGAGTTACTTACCAGAATAAACATTTTGATAGAAAAAGAGCAATATCAAAAACAGTTACAGAGTATTAATAAAAGTGCGATAAATTATAAAGGAGCTTACGCTGATTTAATGAAAAAAGTAAACTCTATAGTTGTTGAAAATATTAATGATAAAGACTTTAGTGTTAATAAATTAGCCCAGCTTTGCGGGTATAGTCATAAGCAGTTCTCTCAAATAATAAAGGAAAAGTCAGGCTTGTCACCGGTAAAATTGATTTTGGAAATCAGATTATTAATGGCGTATGATTTAATTATTAATAATACATATCAATCTATAAACGAAGTTATTTTTGCCGTAGGATTAAATAGTAGATCTTATTTCAATAAGGTTTTTATGAATAGATTTGGAGTTAAGCCAGGAAAATTAGTTAAAAAGATTAAAGTCGAAGATATCTAACATTCGAGATGTAAATTCTTAAGAAAAGAATATCAAAAAAAGAAGAGGTATTATCATTCCTAAAACTGCAAATTTCCATCCTCTAGCTTTAAATCCTTTTTTACCCATAGGAATCATAACTCCAGTTATTGCAATAACTAACATAGCAATTCCGAAAATATCCGAGTACCAAATCCAAAAGTTGTTTGTAGATTTATGCAAATACATTGAATGGCCTATAATTGGGACTTTTCTTTTAAATTCTACAGTTCCTTTACCAGAAGAAGCATCTGCATCAAAAATTGCATTTCCTTTGAAGTAAACCCTTAATTTACCATCTCTTATGCGATGTCCATCATATTTACCAATTTCTTTAGTTTTAGAGGCAATAAAATCTTTCGTGATGTCCTTTTTATTTTCAGGTAATTTAAGTTCAAATGGTTTGCTTTCATAAACATAATTCATAGGATACCAATCTTGTCTATGATTTAAAATAATACCCGAAAAAGAAAAAGCGATGATTAGTCCTAAATAGAAATAGGCAATGTCTCTATGTAAACCTCTATTGGTTATTTTTTTCATCTGAATTAAGTTTGTTTTGAGACAAATTTAGAATTATTCTAAATAAGTATAAAACTTTTAACAGATAATTTTATTAGAAATAAAAAGAGGTCTTGTTTAAGACCTCTTTTTCAACTTTGTTATACTATTCTTTCGTTAGATTATTTAGGATCTAAAATAGTATTAATTCTATCAACTGCATCTTGTAAATGATAACGCGTAATAGTGTTTCTAGAAGTAGCAATATTTCTTTGAATGTCGCGCTTTAAACGTTTTAATTCACCTCTAACTACAGGTTTAATGTCTGATTGACTAATATTTACTCCCGTTTGTTTAAAGTACCCTCCATTGTTCACACCTCTTTGATCTTTTGCTTTATTTAATAAGAAATCCATTCGATCTAAATAAGCTCTCTGTAGATTTCTTTTGTATGTATCTACAGATTTGTTCGTAGAATATAACTCTTTCCAAACTCCTCTTCTTAAATCATTCATCATTTCCAATAAAGTGTAAGCTTTTGCTCCATTTAGTGTTTCGTTTTCTACTAAACGAACCATTCTTCCTGGTTTTAAAATGCGATTTAAAGTACGAACTTGCAAAGTACGGATTCTTTCTGCTGAACCAGAGAACTGAGTTTTATGAAAAATGTTTTTATCCAATAACCAATTTGGAGTTGTAAACAATTCTTTATTAATAAAACGCAATGCATTTTTTTGATGAGCTTTAGGAACATGAGTATACACCGCTCCATCTTGTCCGGCAGCTTTATAATATTCATACACACCTCCAATGTTAGAGCTAACGTGTCCCATGTATCTATTAAACTGACCTAATAATTGTCCGTACATCGTGTTTAATTCCTCATATGATTCTCCTTCTTCTGTAGTCCACTCTTCTAATCTTGGTAAAATACGCTTCAGGTTTTTAATTCCATAATCACTAGCTTTAATTGCATCATCTCCTAAATCTTCAGTTTGAGAGCTAGGATCGATTATATTTCCTGCTTGTTGGTGTCCAAAACGATATAAAGGATCTCCAGCTTTATCTGTAATCCATTTATTTAAAATAGGTTTTTCATCTTTTGCAGTTTTATCTAAAATAGGTCGGTATCCCCAATTAATTGCATATTTGTCGTATGGACCAATATTTGGCATTAGGGCAACGCCTTTGTCTTCTGGCTGAGCAACATAGTTAAAACGTGCATAATCCATAATTGATGGTGCAGTTCCAAATTTCTTAGTAAAAGAAGCAGAGCGTAAAGAATCCACAGGATACGCAACTGAACTTCCCATGTTATGAGGTAATCCTAAAGTGTGACCTACTTCGTGAGCAGAAACGAAACGAATTAAACGTCCCATAACTTCATCTTTAAACTTGTTCGAACGTGCTTCTGGATTAATTGCTGCTGTTTGAATGAAATACCAATTATGCAATAAGGTCATTACGTTATGATACCAATTGATGTCTGATTCTAAAATTTCACCTGATCTTGGATCACTTACGTGAGGTCCATTTGCATTTGGAATGGGAGAAGCTAAATATCTTACCACAGAATAACGAACATCCTCTGGACTCCAGTCTGGATCTTCTTCTTTTGTTGGAGGATCTTTCGCTAATATGGCATTTTTGAAACCAGCTGCTTCAAAAGCTACTTGCCAATCTTCAATTCCTTGTTTTATGTACTTGCGCCAAACCTCTGGTGTTGCTCTATCTATATAGTAAACAATTGGTTTTTTAGGTTCGACTAATTCTCCACGTTTAAATTTTTCGATGTCTTCGTCTTTAACTTCCAATCTCCAACGGTCTAAATACGTTAAGGATTTACTTTTTTGAGCATCTAATCCATAATCTGTTTGAGATCTTGCAAACCAACCAACACGCTGATCAAAATACCTACGTTTCATTGGCTTTTCAGGAAGTAATATCATCGAATTACTTAATTCTAACGAAATTGATCCAACACTTCCATTTGAAGGTGGTTGATTAGAAAAATAAGTCTTCACATGTCGAATTTCAATATTTTTTGGATAGCTACTAATACGATCAACATATGAACGTTTTTTGTCCATACGAGTGATTTTATATCTTTTTCTTCTAAATTGAGGAAAACCAATCGCTTTTACATCCTCTGAAAATAAAGGAGTAGCATCAATTACAGTCGCTGTAGAATCTTTACTAAACGCTTTGATAGGAAAAGAGAACAGGATTGGTTCAAAGTTAGAGTTTACAACTGCTTCATGTACTGGTAAAATACTATCAGCTACTACCGAATGTGAAACCACACGTAATAATATTTGCTTGTGTTTTTTTTGCCATCTTAAAACTTGTGTGTTTTGTTTTCCTCCGCCAAATCCAATTCCGTTTGCAGTTTTTGCAATTCTGGTAACCATCAACATTTCCTTACCTAATAAAGAATCTGGAATTTCAAAAAGGTAATTTTGATCCTTTGAATGAACTTTGAATAGTCCTTCGTCTGTTTTGTGCTTTTTAGTTACAACCTTTTCATAAGGCTGTATAGCTCCTTTTTTCGGTTTTGCTTTAGCAGCTTTTGCGGCTATCTCTTTAGCTTTTTTATCGTCTTTTTTGCTTTTTTTTCTTCTTTGCGCATCAACGTTAATTGAGGTAGCAAAAATCAGAAATAAGGCTAAAAACCTAGTAAATAATTTTATAATCATGTTTGTTTGTTGAATAATTTTATCGAAATTAATAAATGAGGAATCATAAAATCTTAATTAAATGTTAAAGAGATTTTGTTAATCTTAATTCAAACAGAACCCAAAAGATTTTTTTATTTTTAAACAATCGTAAAGCCCCCATAAGATGAAAAATTACATTTTACTTACAGGTTTCTTGGTATTTTTAATAAGCTGTTCTACAAAGAGCTCAGAGAAACAAGAAGATAAAACTATCATATCAGAAGTTCTCCAAAAAAAGGAGTTTCCTGATTTGAAACCCAATAGATATAATGTAGCTTTCTTAATCATGGACGGAACCTATAATACCGAGCTTACTGCGCCTTACGATATTTTTCAGCACACAATTTTTAGAGAAGGAATTAAACCAATGAATGTTTTTACGGTTGCCGATACAGATAAACCAGTAACTACTTTTGAAGGAATGAGAATACTTCCTGATTTTAATTATAAAAAGGATAGTCTTCCAAAGATTGACGTTTTGGTAGTTCCGAGTGCGGAACATCATTTAGATTCAGATTTAGAAAATAAGGAGTTGATAGCCTTTGTGCAGAGAGTGGATAGAGAGGCGCAATTTATTACTTCACATTGCGATGGAGCATTTGTTTTGGCAAAAGCTGGGTTATTAAAAAATAAAGTGTCTACTACCTTTCCTTCAGACATCGATAAAATGCGAGAGATGTTTCCAGGTTTAGATGTTCGAAAGGATGTTTTATTTGTTCATGATGGAAAGTACATCACTTCTGCGGGTGGAGCCAAATCATTTGAAGCTGCTTTGTATTTATGTGAGTACTTATATGGAGAGGAAATTGCACAATCTATTGCTGGTGGTTTAGTTATAGATTGGAAAAATTCTAAGGTTCCTCATTTAGTTATAAAGAATTAACAACTCGTTTGCAAGAAATGCCGTATTTTTGCACTCTATGAGAATAAGACGATTATCTGATTGGTTACCAACTACTAATAAGGAAGTTAAGTTAAGAGGTTGGGAAGAACTAGATGTAATTTTGTTCAGTGGAGATGCTTATGTTGATCATCCATCGTTCGGACCTGCAGTAATTGGTCGTATACTTGAAAGTTACGGCCTGCGTGTGGCTATTGTGCCGCAACCTAATGTGAACGATAATTTACAAGATTTTACAAAATTAGGAACACCGAATCTGTTTTTCGCGGTAACGGGTGGTTGTATGGATCCTATGGTGAGTAATTACACTGCCAGTAAACGAAAAAGAGATAAAGATGCATATACGCCAAATGGTGATATTGGCTTTAGACCAGATTATGCAACTTCTGTTTATACCAAAATTTTAAAAGAAAAATTTCCTGACGTTCCTGTGCTAATCGGAGGAATCGAAGCTTCATTGCGTAGAGTAACACATTACGATTACTGGTCCGATAAGCTTTTACCGACAATTTTAGAAACTTCTAAAGCAGATATGTTGGTTTATGGAATGGGAGAACAACCATTACGTGAAATTGTAGAGTTACTACAAAAAGGAGTTCCGTTTTCAAGTTTAAGAACTATTAAACAAACTGCTTTTCTAGTTAATGCAGATGAAAAAACACCTAAAAACAAGAATTGGGAAGATGTTGAAATAGCGTCTCATGAAGCTTGTTTAGCTGATAAAAAAACATTTGCTTCAAACTTTAAAGTTATTGAGCAGGAATCGAATAAGTTAATTGCTCGTAGAATATTTCAAAAAGTAGGAGATAAGCAATTGGTGATTAATCCACCTTTTCCAACAATGACGGAAAAAGAAATTGATGCTTCATTCGATTTACCTTACACAAGATTACCACACCCAAAATATAATAAGCGTGGACCAATTCCTGCTTTTGAGATGATTAAATTCTCTATTAATATTCACAGAGGTTGTTTTGGAGGTTGTAGTTTTTGTACGATTTCTGCACATCAAGGAAAGTTCATTGCTAGTAGAAGTCAAGAATCTGTATTAAAAGAAGTTGATCAGGTGGCGCAAATGGATGACTTTAAAGGGTATTTATCTGATATCGGTGGTCCTTCTGCGAACATGTATAAAATGAAAGGGAAAATACAATCGATTTGTGACAAATGCGTTGCTCCATCTTGTATATCCCCTGTAATTTGTAGTAATCTTG
Organism: Tenacibaculum sp. MEBiC06402; assembly: GCF_049239625.1. Taxonomy (NCBI): domain Bacteria; kingdom Pseudomonadati; phylum Bacteroidota; class Flavobacteriia; order Flavobacteriales; family Flavobacteriaceae; genus Tenacibaculum; species Tenacibaculum sp. MEBiC06402. The sequence goes on along the minus strand of NZ_JBMKKT010000105.1, from coordinate 64,573 downwards.
ATACTTCACATAAACCATTAACAGAGCTGTATAAAGCTGTTGATGCGCATCCAAAAGTAAAAAAATCATTTATTGGAAGTGGAATTAGACATGATATGTTGGTTCCAGAGTTCAATAAAAATGCTGACCCAGAAGAATTAGATGCATATACGGAAGAGGTAATGACAAATCACGTTTCGGGACGCTTAAAAGTTGCACCAGAACATACTTCTGATCCAGTTTTAAAACTAATGCGTAAACCATCGTTTACTTATTTCCATAAGTTTAAAGATCGTTTCGATAAAATAAATAAAAAGCGAAAACTGAATTTGCAGTTAATTCCATATTTTATTTCTAGTCACCCTGCTTGTGAACCAGAAGACATGGCAAACTTAGCTGCTGAAACTAAAGATATGGGATTCCAGTTAGAGCAAGTTCAAGGATTTACACCAACTCCAATGACCGTGGCTACTGTAATTTATTATAGTGGTTATCATCCTTATACTTTAAAACCAGTAAAAACAGCTAAAACTCGACAAGAAAAGTTAGATCAGCACAAGTTTTTCTTTTGGTATAAGAAAGAAAATAGAAAGTGGATTAAAGATACGTTGAGTAAAGTAGGTAGAAATGATTTGGTTCAAAAATTACTTCCTAATGATAGTTCTTGGAGAAAGAATAAACCAGGGAAAACTAAGAATACATTTGATGATACCGTAACTTCAGTAAAGGAGTCACGAAGAAAAAATAAAGGGTTTAAAAAGAAACGTAGAAGATAAATTTTAAACTCAACAGATAAAAAAAATGCGCACTTTTTAAGTGCGCATTTATATTTATAGTAAAAAATTAGTTTAACTCTAACGAAGCAGTTAAATCAAATTCGTCGTAAATAGCTTTGTCTTTTAAATTGTCAAAAAAGCTTGAAGAACCGTATTTAATTCCAAATTTAGTTCTGTCTACTTTTAATGAAGCAGTTGCTTTATTTCCATTCACAGAAATTGAAAAATTCACTTTTTTAGTAATACCTTTTATAGTAAGGTTAGCGGTTACATCATAAGTGTTATTGCCAGTTGCTTTAACTTTAGTAAAACTAAGCTTCGAAGTTGAATGTTTCTCCACTCCAAAGAAATCAGCAGATTTTAAATGTCCGTCTAAACCTTTTTTAGCTTTTCCAGATAAGTCGGTTGTATTAATAGTTGTCATGTCTATAGTAATAGAACCTCCTGATAATTTGTTATTGTCAAAATTTAAATAACCAGATTTAACGGTCACTGTACCATTGTGAGATCCAGTAACTTTATAAGCTTTCCACTCTATTTTACTGTTAGTTGGATTTATTTGTTTCGTTTCTCTTTTATTTGTTGTGAAAGAAAGTGTGAATAAAGAAATTAGTGCGATACCTAATCCTTTTTTTATTGAATTTTTCATTGTACTCTTTTGTATTAAAATTTATACTACAAAGTTGATGAAGATTAATGGAATGGAAAATGATCTACTTTATAAAATAATGTTAAACTAGTTTAACTTTTTTCTTCTTTTACAATCTGGCTTTTAATTCTACTAAGAAATTCTTTGGTAATTCCTAAATATGAAGCGAGCATATATTGCGGAATTCTATTTTCAATAGTAGGATAGTTCTCTTTGAAAAATAAGTATCGCTCTTTTGCTGTTTTGCTGAAGTTTCTGACGATTCTTTTTTGAGAAGCAACTAATGAACGTTCCGTAATTTTTCGGAAACAGCGCTCTAGTTTTGGTATAGAAATAAATAGTTCTTCTACATCCGCATGATTTAATTGAATTAACTCGGTCTTTTCAATACACTGGACATTGTAATCGGCTGGAGTTTGAGTAATAAAACTCCCCATATCTGAAGCCCACCAATCTTCGATGGCAAACATTAATATGTGTTCTAATCCGTCAGGACTTGCATAAAATTGTTTTACACAACCTTGAACTATGAAATTTATATGCTTACAAACATCACCTTGTTGCACCAAATATTGATCCTTTAAATATCTTCTATGGATAACCTTTTCATGAATCAATTCTTCTTCGGCAGTTGAAAGAGTAACAATTCGATTGAAATAATCAATAAGAGGTTTACTATTCATAGTTTATTAATAACAACGTTTGTGTTAAATATAAAAAATAAACCTTCTTTTCGAAAAAAGAAGGTTTATAAATATAGGTCTTAGTTCGTTGTTTTGAACTTAAATCCTTTAGGATAACTGCTTGTATAATAAATCGGCAACTAATTCAGAAGAAGCCGGATTTTGACCAGTAATTAAATGTCCATCTTCAATTGCATAAGGATGCCAGTCTTCTTTTTTACTATAGTTTCCACCGTTTTCTTGTAACATATTTTCTACAAGGAAAGGAACTACATCAGTTAACTGAACGGCATCTTCTTCAGTGTTACTAAATCCAGTTACGTTTTTACCATTTACCAAAGGTTTTCCTTCAATTTTTGTGTTTTTAAAAATAGCAGGTGCGTGACAAACCGCTCCAACTGGTTTATTGTTATTGTAGAAAGATTCAATTAATTGAACTGAGTTTTTATCTTCTGCTAAATCCCATAAAGGTCCGTGTCCTCCAGGATAAAATACTGCGTCAAAATCACTTTCTTTTATTTCTGATAATGGAGTTGTATTTGCCATTTTATCAAGTAATTCAGAATCTTTATAATAACGTTCTGTCGCAGGAGTTTGAAAATCTGGTAATTCACTTTTAGGATCAATTGGAGGTTGTCCTCCCTTTGGTGAAGCAATTGTAATATCAATATTTTTATCAGCTAGAAGATAATATGGACTCGCAAATTCTTCTACCCAAAAACCTGTTTTTTCTCCTGTATTTCCAAGTTCATCATGACTTGTAACTACGAATAATACTTTTTTCATAAGAGTTGATTTTTATTTTTCACAAAATTACAATCCAACATTCTTATAAAAATTGATGTATGGTAATTATTACTCAGAAGCTATTTCTTTTCTGATTCTACTTAAACTTTCGGTAGTTATTCCCAGATATGAAGCAATATGATAATTCTTTATACTCTTTTCAATAAGTGGATATTTTTTTAAAAAAGCTAAATATCTTTCCTTGGCTGAGTTCGTTAAGTTAGCGAGAATTCGCTTTTCGTTTCTAACTAAAGCTTTTTCTAATTTTCGGCGAAAGAGTTCCTCAATTTTCGGACTGAATTGATAGATAGATTCAAAATTTTCTTTGGTTATTTTAAAGAGTTGAGCGTCTTTTATACATTCAACAAATAAAACCGCTTTTTTATCTCCGAAATAAGCAATGTAATCACTAATCCACCAATGCTTAATCGCAAATTGTAAGGTGTGTTCCTTTCCGTTTTCATCGATGTGATAAGTTCTTAAACATCCATTATAAACATAATATTGATGATTTATGGTGTCGCCTTGTTTAAAAAGGATTTCATCTTTTTTTACAGAAACAGCTTCAATTTTTTGCTGTATAAATTCTTTTTCTTGGTTCGATAAATTAATTCCATGAAAAATTTCATTAAAAGGAATAGAGAGTTGAGGTTTGGTTTTCAATAGTTTTTAATTACAAATTTTACAGTCTGCTTTTTCTTGAATTTCACCGACTAATTTACCGTTCTCATTTAATTTAAACCCACAACAATCCATAAATCCTTGCACAATCATTTTTCGCGCTCTTTGAATTTGCGATTTTACCGTTGGAAGAGGTAAGTTAAGTTGGTCTGCTATTTCTTGTTGTTTTAATCCTTTTATATCGGCTAAAAACAAAGGTGTTCTATATTTTTTAGGAAGGTTTGTTATAATTCCTCTTAAACAATCTTTTTCTGTGTGAATATGCTCCTCAATTTCTGCAGGAATATCAGTGTTATCGAATGTGAAATTTTTTCCTTGAGACTTGAAATGGTCATAAATCGCATTTCTAGTAATCGTAAAAATCCACGATTTTAGTTTTGAAGCATCTTTTAAAGTATCTAACTTATTATGTATTCTGATGAATGCATCTTGCAAAATATCATCTGCAATAACTTCGTCTTTGGTTTTGCTAATGATAAAACGCTTTAAATCTTTATGATATGTAGTCCAAACTTCTTGGGTAGTCATCTTATAAATTTACAAAAAATGTCGCTTTGAATATATGTTTTATTCAGAGCGACATTTATTTAATTAACAATTACAATTGGTGCATGTACAGTTTTCACAAGTACAGTTTTTACAGTCTTCTGTTGAGCAGCTTGTGCAATTGCAAGTACATTGATTTTTATATTCCATGTCTATTATTTTTAAATTCACTTAATAGACTCAGGAATTTTAAAAAAGATGCATTTTATATCAAGATTATTTTTGTATTGGTTTTAAAATGTCTTCAAAGTATTTTTCCCATTTACCATCTTTAAGATTTTCACCAAATTCATGGAAATAACCTTCTTTAGTTAACGTAAATGTTAATCTTCTTTCTTTACTGAAATATACTCTAAAAGCACTGTCTTCAAAGTTACTTTTATACTTATCTCTTAATCCTTTTTTAGAGAATGGATGATAATAATAACACCTGTCTTTTACACTGTAACTTATGATCGTGTGCAATTCAATCCAAGGTGATTTAACATCAAGAACAACTAAGTTTCCATCCATTTTATAAGCCACATCTTCGATAACTTCGGTAGATTTTGTTCCTTTTTTTGAAAAAGAAAATGAAGTTCCCTTCCAATTTCCTATCATAAAAGATAATTTACTTAAAGCCTCTTTTTCGGTTTGTGCTTGTAAGGAAAAAGCTGTAATTAAAAAGCAAAGAATTAAGCTAAGTTTTAGTTTCATAATTAGTGAACTTTTTCTCCGTTTACGTAAGTCGATATAACTTTTGTATTCGGAACATTTTTAATGTCAACTGTCATAATATCTTGATCAAGAATAACGAAATCAGCCATTTTACCAACTTCAATACTTCCTTTTTCGTTTTCTTCGAAGTTTGCATAAGCATTCCAGATTGTCATTCCTTTTAAGGTTTCTTCTCGAGTTAACGCGTTTTCCATTTGGTATCCATTTTCAGGATAGTTGTTTAAATCTTTTCTAGCAACCGCAGCATAGAAAGTTAAAAACGGACTTACCCTTTCAACTGGGTAATCTGTACCTAATGCAACCTTTCCATATGTATTCAATAATGTCTTAAATGCATATCCACCTTTAATTCTTTCTTTTCCAACTCTATCTTCAGCCCAGTACATATCAGAAGTAGCGTGTGTAGGTTGAATTGAAGGAACTACATTTTTGAATAAATCAAAATCAGCTTTGTCTACAATTTGAGCATGTTCAATTCTCCAGCGTCTATCAGTTTGACCTTTCAATACGTCCTGATAAGTTTTTAACATTAAATAATTCGCTGAATCACCAATGGCGTGTGTATTCATTTGGTATTCAGAATCAGCAATTTGTTTAGCGATTTCTTTGTAGCGTTTTGGAGAATAAATCAGAGCACCAAAATGATTTTCTCGATCACTGTAAGGTTCTTTCATTGCAGCACCTCTTGAACCTAAGGCACCATCACCATAAACTTTAAAAGAGCGAACATTTAAACGATCTGTTTTAATAATACCTTTTTTGATATAGTAATCTAATTGAGGTTGTGTAGCAGAAACCATAGCATATACTTTAATTTTTAAAGTACCCGCTTGTTGTAAACTGTCAATTAATTCAATGTTTTCTTTCTCTAAACCTGCATCAACTACAGTTGTTAAACCATAAGAAAAGTTAATTTTTTCCGCTTCTTTTAATGCTTCGATTTGTTCCTTTTTTGAAGCAGTAGGAACTTTAACAAAATCCATTGCATTATCAATAAGCACTCCAGTAAGTTTACCGTTTTCTCTTATGAATTCTCCACCTTCTACAGTTGAGTTTTCTGTAATTCCTGAAATATCAAGTGCTTTTTGATTTACCAACATTGCATGTCCATCAACACGTGTAATGGCAACTGGAGTATCTGGGAAAAGTTGATCTAATTTTTCTTTAGTTGGAAATTTCTTTACTTCCCAATCGTTTTGATCCCATCCACGTCCTGTGATAAAAGGAAGGTTTTTTTCCTTTTGGAATGCTGCAATCTTTTCAAGCACTTCATCGTAACTGTTAGTTCCAGTAACATCTACTTTTTGAAGTTGTAAACCAAATCTAAAAAAGTGACAATGTCCGTCGATTAAACCGGGATAAACAGCTTTTCCATCTGCGTCTACAGTGTTTGTCGAACTGTATTTTTTATTAATTTCTTCATTGGTTCCAACAGCTAAAAATTTCCCATTTTTAATGGCAAAACTTTCTGCTGAAGCAAAATCATTATTTACGGTGTAAACTTTTGCATTTTTTACAATAATATCGGCCTCTTGTTTCTGATTACAAGAGAATATAGTAACACTTAAAAGTGTTAATGTGATTAGTTTTTTCATTTAGGTTAATTCGTTTTGATATAGATACCAAGCCCAAGCAATAAGAAGGAATTGGATTAAAATTCGGATGTATGCGATTTTTTTAGTTTTCATCGCGGGTTTTTCTCTAGTTGCATCCCAAATATGAATGGGTAGAAAAACGAGCATAAGAATAAATATTCCATAGGCTGAAATGCTTTCATAACCTTTTATAAAAAGTCCAATTCCTAAAACTAATTCTACGACACCAGAAACATAAGTCACTAGTTTTTTAGGTAAGAAATCTGGAATTATTGGATTGTAAAAGTTCGGTTTATAAAAGTGATAAAATCCAGCGAAAACCATTAGTGTCGCCATTAAAACTTTCAATCCTAAGAATACGTATTCCATGTTAAATTATTAAGGTTTAACTTTGTCTTCAGTATATAAATATTTATCCATTAGATAGACTAAGCTTGCCATAGAAGCACTACCCAACTCTAACTCACGTTTATTCACTTTATCAAAAGTATCAATACTCGTATGATGATAATCAAAATAACGTTGGCTATCTGGTCTGTAACCGACTAAAGTAATTTCATCATTTTTTAATGGACTAATATCAGCACCGCTTCCACCTTTTAATAAATCATGTAATCCATAAGGCGCTAATAATTTTTTCCAACTCTTTAAAAGCTGTGTGTTGTTTTCATTTGCGTCTATAGAAAAACCTCTAGGAGTATGTCCACCAGCATCACTTTCTAATCCAGCTACATGAATTTCATTATTTTGTTTCGCTTGTTTTGCATATTCTTTAGCTCCACGAGTTCCGTTTTCCTCGTTCATGAAAAATACAATGCGAATCGTATTTTTAGGTTTTATATTATTCTTTTTAAATAAGTATGCTACTTCTAAAGATTGAACCACACCTGTTCCATCGTCATGAGCACCTTCACCTAAATCCCAAGAATCTAAATGACCACCAACAACGATAATTTTTTCAGGATTTTCTGTTCCTTTAATTTCTCCAATTACATTGTGAGATGGAGCATCAGGTAATGTTTCACAACTTTGTTTGAAATAGAATTTTAAATTCGGATTTTCTTTTAAATCTTTACTTAAAATTTCAGCTGCTCTCGAGCTAATTGCAGCTGCAGGAATGTATTGATCTTTAGGAATATCTCCATATCCCATTGATCCAGTGTGTGGATAATCATCTATTCCGTTAGTCATAGATCTAACAATTACGCCTTTCGCACCAAATTCACTACAAACCCTTGCTCCTGAAAAACGTTGTCCAACACAACCACCGTAAGCTTGAAAAGTGTTAATTAAAGTATTATCGAAGGCACCATTGAAAAATACAATCTTGTCTTTTAATTTATTTCCCATCTCTTTAGCTTCATCCAAGCTTTTTACTTCGATTACTTCAGCAGTTAAACCATTTGAAGGTGTTGCAATTGAAAAGCCTAAAGCACAGATAGGTACGTTTTTTTGTTCTCCATTTACGGTATAGTTAGCTTCTTCTTTTTCTCCCCGCACCCAGTGAGGTACCATAACAGGCTGAAGCCAAACTGAATCTAACCCAACTTCTTTCATTAGTTTTTCACTCCATAAAACTGCTTTAGCAGCTTCTGGAGAACCAGATAAACGACCGCCAATATTTTGAGTCAAATCGCGTAACCATTCGTATGATTTACCTTCTGTTAATGCAGCGTTGAAAAAATGTTTGATGTTGGTGCTGTCTATTTTTTCTTCTGAAGAGAAAGAGTTAGTAGCAACTTCAGGTTTCTTAGTTTCTGTATTACATGCAATTAATAAGCTAGAAGCTAATGCCCATAAAGTGATTTTTTTCATTGTAATTAGGTTGATTAAAAACCTAAAACTACGAAAAGTTTACTAGAACAATGCGTCAAACTTATAAATAATACCACCTATTACTTGAATACCTTGCGCATTAAAGTTGTTGAATAATTGGTAGTTGCTATTTGTAATATTGTTAGCTCTTAAAAAGACAGAAAATAAATCATTGATGTGATATCCTCCGTCTAAATTTAAATCAATATAAGCATCTAAATCTACTACATTTGGAGTTCCAGAAATGTATGTTAAACCTTTTCTTCCACCAACATAATACAAGTTAGCACTAGCGTACCATTTTTTCTCTTTGTAGGTTGCGAATATGTCACTTTTAAGTTGAGGTAAATTCCAAGCTTCTGTTTGCGTACTTAAGTCATATGTATTAAACTCTAAGTTCATTCCTAAGTTTAAATGTCTAGAGTAATCATAAGTTATTCCACCTGCAAAATACGCGGTATTAACATCGTCATAAACAACATTAAAAGAGTTCCCATAATCATATCCCTTGAAGAATATGCCGCCAGAAAAACTAGTGTTTATACCATTTGAGTTCGAAGGATTTGCAACAAACAAAGCTTTATTTTCTTCTCTCTTAAAACCTGCTTTTACATCATAATTTATATTTCCGCCAAGAATACCGCGAAATCCTCCATAAAAATTAAGCGCTTCACTGCTTTGAGAAATATTTAGTGTTGGCGATACGTATGGGTTCTGTGATGTGAAACTTTGGAAAGAATTTACGGTTAAATCACCTGTGACACCAGAGTAAATATTTGCGTATCTTTTAATAATAGGATAGTTCACTTCGACATCAGGATATGCAAAGAATTTTCCTTCTGTATTTTCTAAATCAAATGAATAGTATGCTTTAGCACCTAATTTAACATCAAATTTTTTATACGAAAACGAATAATGCGGATTTATTCCAGCTGTAGCAAAGCTGTAACTGATTTCAGTTAATGGATCAGTATAACTTCTTACGAATCCACCATTTATAAAATTAATTGAAGTACCTAGCTTTAGGTCATCTAAGTTTAATCCAAAACGTCCGAAAGGAAATGCAAATTGAGCATCTATATCTGCATGAAGTTCATCTGTTTCATAGGCATCTGAAAAATATGCAACAGAACCTCTAATTTCTTGTAAATCTCTATCAGGAAAATGAATAGAGCCAAACATATTATAAAACTTGTGCATTTGTTCAGGATCAATGCTATTTACAGTTGGATCTAAAAATGTAATATTCGACGGCAAGCCGTAGAAATTATATTTGTTTCTGTATGCATTAAAACCAGCGGTCCAGTCATAATAGCGCATTTCTTGTTTTAAGAATAAATCAACACTGGCATTGTAATAACTACTACTTAAACGAGTATCGGCTACTGGATCTGAGGAAGCTATAAAGTTAACCTTTCCTCCGTATTCATATTCAAAAGCACTGTTATTATGGAAATATCCTTCCACAAAAGGAGTTGTATTATTCCCAAATCCTAAAGAAATGTAGTTATTGAATAAACGTTCACGATCACCAACATCAATTCCTTTTAAAACACCACTTTTAGGAATATAAGTTGAAACTATAGGAACCGATTTTATTTTATAATCTAAAGGTTTTCTCTGTACTTTTTTCGATAATTCAATTACAGGTTTTCTTTTTATTTTGAAAGCATCTGTTACTTTAGGAGCGTATGATGTAACGACTTCTACCACCTCAGTTTTAACAGAGTCTTTTGCTTTTTCGTTGTTAGGCTTAGTTTGAGCAAAAACAACACTATAAGCTAACGTACATATTGTTGTAACTATAAATCTTTTCATGAATTTTTAATTTTGGGAATTGATAGATTCGTTTGTTTTTGCTTCTTTACTTTTAATTTTACTTAATTCGTTTTTAGCCTCTTCAACTAAGTCTTTAAATTGAGTGAAATTTTTAACGATATTATCTAAGATATATGTGGCTTGATAAGCATCTTTTAATGCATAATAATTTTTAGCCATTACTATATAACTTTTTACTCCCCAGTATTTATATGTTGAGTAGTTAGCAATTAAGTTTTGAACTTCGATATTTGAGTCTTCATAAGCTTCTGCTTCATTTAAAAAGAAAGCTTTATAGTACAATGCTTCAGCTTTTAATTCTCCTGTAGCAGTATCATTTAATACTGAATAATATTCTTCAGCAGTTACATAATCACCTGTTTTAATAGCTGATCTTGCAATATAAATTCTAGCATCTTCAGCAACTATTTGGTCAATCTTACCATTACTCAAGACTTTTTCTGCGTATTCAGCTGTTTTAGTGTACTCTTTTTTATTGTAGTATCCTTTCATTAGGTTACTTTGAGCAAATATGATATTTTGATTCGTGTTAGCTTCTTTTTCTAATCTAACTAATAAAGGGATTGCTTTATCCCATTGTTCTTTTTCCAAATAAAGCAAACTTAGCTTAGATAAAGCTTCTTCCGAGAATTCGTTTTTTACTTGTTTAGTTACATATTGGTAATTAGCAATTGCTTCGTCTTTTCTATTGTTATTAAATAACAATTGACCTAGATAAAAGTTGGCTTTTAAAGCATGAATTCCATTTGGGAAATTTCTAAGGTAATTTTGGAAACCTTCAATTGCTTTGGTTATATTATTATCTAAAAATTTATTTTCTGCAGCTTCATAGGTTGTATTATCAATATCGCTATTTGTTACATTAATAAAATCGATGTTTTTCACCCAATTAGCGTATTCATCCACTTTTCCTAAATCTACATATACATTTCTTGCATTAGAAACAGCTTGTCTTGCTTCTCCGGAATTAGGGAATTTAGCAACAACTTCTTTAAATTTAGTCAGCGCAGTTCTGTTTTTCCCTTCGTTGTAAAATAATAAACCTTGACGCAATAAAACATTTGGAACATAACTACTACTTGAATGTTCGGTTAAGATTTTATCATATGTACTTTTCGCTTGACCAGATTTTCCTTTAGACGTGTATATGGTAGCTAGTTGAAATAAGGCATCATCTTTTAAGTTAGAATCGTTAAATGTTTTAATAAGTTCATTTAGAGCATCAATTTTACCATTTACATCTCCAGCTAACCCGATACTCATAGCTTTTTGATATTGAGCATAATCCGAACCAACACCACCTTCGTTAATAACTTTGTCGTACGCCTTAATAGCCTCTGAATATCTTTTTGAAGCATAGAAAGAATCTCCTAATCGGTTAGAAGCATCATCATTTAAGTCGTTATCATTTAATTGTTGATTCAAAAAACTTTGAAAATATTTAGAAGAATTCTCGTAATCTTTTAATTTGAAATGAGTATAACCAATATTGTAGTTTAAAGTTTTAGCATCTTTAAATTCGTAGTTGTTAATTGAATTAAAAGCTTCTAAAGCATTTTTATAATTTCCTAATTGATAGTTTGTTTCACCTAACCAATATTTAGCTTTGCTACTTATGGTATCATTTTTAGCGTTCGTAGCTACATCAAATTTAGGTAAGGCTTCATTCAATTTTTGTTCGTTAAATAATTGAATACCTCTGTAAAGAGAAACCTCATTGGCTAAATCATTATTTTTTGAGTTTTTATTACTCTTCAAATAATTAATAGCACCTTGATAATCTTGTTGATGTAAATAAGAAGTAACTAATAAACTTTCAATTTCTTGACGATGTTCTGATTCTGGATATTTTAAAATAAAAGCTTTTAAAACTTCCGGTACGCTTTGATAAGGATTTCCTTCTTCATAACTCAATTTCGCATAGTTTAAATCGGCATCAGTAGCAATAATTGGATCAAAATCCATTTCACTTGCATTTTTGAAAGCATTTAAAGCTTCATTTTTTTTATCTGCTTTTAAATAACAAACTCCTAAATGATAATAGGCATTTTGAGCAATACTATTTTGTCCATTTATAATTTTGTTAAACTGACTAATGGCACTTTCGTAATCTTCAAGTTTGTAATAAGAATAACCTAAATAATAATAATCTGTATTCGTCCACTTTCCTTTTTTTCCTTCATACTGATTTAAATAAGGAACAGCTTGTTCGTACTTTTCAAGATTAAAATAACTTTCACCAATAATTTTGCAGATATCTGATTTTTGTTTTTTCTCAGCTGTAGGCAATATTTTCTCACCAATTTGAACCGCTTTTTCAAACTTGCCACCTTTAAAAGCCATGTCTAATAAGTAGTAATTAGCTTTCGATTTATAGGTTTCGTTATCTGCAAGTTGACTTAAATTATCTTCAGCTTCTCCAAAATTTTGTTGTTTGTACGAAATATAACCGTAGAAATAACGAGCATCAGTTCCATATCTTGGGTCTCCTAAAAGTGGTGCAAATCGTGCTTTAGCATCTTTTAAATAATTAGAAACAAGAAGCGCATATCCCATTTTATAGTTCAGTTCTTTTTGCTCTTCTTTACTTAAGAGTTTTTCATCAACTCGTTGATACCATTTAAGTGAGTGAGATGCTTTTCTATTTGCAAAATAGTAGTTTCCAACATTCAAAAATGCTTTTTCTCTTTTGCTACTGTAAGGGTGTTTTCGAACAAAATCTAATACGCGATTATCAGCATCCGTTTGATTCAATTTAATGGCACACATAGCATCATAAAAATCGGCATCAGTTCTAACATTAACTTTTTTCGTGTTTGTTGAAACTTCTTTAAATATTCGTTGAGCTCCAGAATATGCTTTGTTATTATACAAAGTCATTGCTCGATGAAACTGAGCATCAATATTAGTTTGGAATTCAGTTTTTTGCGCCCAAGCATTTGTAATGCTCATTAAGCAGCAAAATAAAATGAATATGTATTTCATACGTTAAATTTATCTTTATTCGTTGTTCCCAATGGAAATAACGTGATTTTTTTTGTTTTGTTTGATAATTTTAGTTCAAAAATAAAAAAAGTGGTTAAAATGAATAATAAATAATAGATTTGTAAAAACGTACTTTTTATGAAGCAACCGATACTGCACCTAGAAAATGCAGATATTTATCAGAGAGACATTTTAGTATTATCAAAGATAAACTTTACATTGCGTAAAGGAGAATTTTACTATTTAATTGGTAAAACAGGAAGTGGAAAAAGTAGTTTGTTAAAAACACTTTATGGAGATTTAAGGCTTCAAAGAGGTTTGGGAAGCATAGTTGGCTTCGATTTGAAAAAAATGAAAGAGAAAGACATTCCTTTCTTGAGAAGAAAAATAGGAATCGTATTTCAGGATTTTAAGTTGTTAAACGACAGAAACGTTTTTGAAAACCTAGAGTTTGTATTAAAAGCAACAGGTTGGAAAGATAAACATGAGCGTAAAGATAAAATTTACGAAGTGCTAGATAAGGTTGGTATGAAGGAAAAATACTACAAAAAAACCTTTGAACTTTCAGGAGGAGAGCAGCAGAGAGTTGCAATTGCAAGAGCTTTATTAAACGATCCAGAATTAATTTTGGCTGATGAACCTACCGGAAACTTAGATCCGAGAACTTCTCTAGAAGTAATGGAGTTGTTAAATGAAATCCATCAAAGTGGTAAAACAATTTTAATGGCAACACATGATTATCAATTGATAGTTAAATTCAAACAAAAAACAGTGAAGTGTGAAGGAGGGAAGTTGTTTGAAGTCGTGCAACAGCAGCCTCAACCGAACCAAAATTCTTAGAATTTGTCAAAAAAGAAACGTGTTTTTGTTGCAGTAACTAATGATGTTTCTACAGATCAAAGAGTGCATAAAGTTTGCGCTTATCTTATCAAAAAAGGATTTGATGTCTTTGTGTATGGAAGGGTGCTACCTAATACAATTAGTGTGCAGCGTGATTATAAAATTCATAGAGTAAAACATTGGTTCAATCATAATTTTCTTTTTTACGCAGAGTATAATATTCGATTGTTTTTTTACTTACTATTTAGGAAACAAGATTATATTCTGTCAAATGATTTAGACACATTAATAGCTTGTTTTTTTGCTAGTAAATTAAAAAGAAACACAGAATTAGTCTATGATAGTCACGAATTATTTTCAGAAGGTCCAGAGTTACAAGGAAGAAATTTTGTGAAAAGTTTTTGGAAGAAGTTAGAGAATATTTTTCTTCCCAGAATTAAAAAATCATATACGGTAAGTCAGTCAATTGTTGATTTTTATAATGATCGCTATAAAAACAATATGGGCTTAATTCGAAATTTACCATTACTTAAAAGAAATATTATTTCTAAAGAAGTAAGTTTTCCAACAAAGAATAAAGTTGTTTTATATCAAGGGGTTCTTAATCCGGGAAGAGGTTTGAAGCCAATGATAAAGGCTTTACATTTTTTAGAAGGAGTAGATTTGGTAATTATTGGGTATGGGAAAGTTGAAGAGGATTTAAAAGCTTTTGTTATTAAGGAAAAAATGCAGAGTAGAGTTCATTTTTTAGGAAGGGTAGCGCATGAAGTTTTACCAAATTACACAATAAAAGCTGATATAGGAATTGTGTTAGAGGAACCTTTGGGAAAGAGTTTTGAGTTTTCGCTTCCAAATAAATTATTTGATTATATTCATGCTGAGCTGCCTATTGTTTCGGGGAATTTGGTCGAAATAAATACGATAGTAAAAGAATTTGGAGTTGGTATAACTGTTGGGAATTATGATCCGAAAGAAATAGCGGAAGCTATAAAACGCTTGCTGAATGATGAACACTTAAGAAGTGGAATAAGGAAGAATCAAAGGGAAGCTAAACAAATATTGTGTTGGGAAAAAGAAGAGCAGAAATTAGATCAATATTTTAAAAATTAGAAAAGTATTAGACCAAAAGTTTCCATAATAATACCATCATACAATAACTTAGAAAAGTTAAAAACTTGCATTTTTAGTATAATGATGCAACGTTTTACAGATTATGAAGTCTGGATTATTGATGGAGCTTCGACTGATGGAACTCAAGAATATTTAAAAACATTAGGTCAACGTTTTAACTTTATTTCTGAAGAAGATTCTGGTATTTATCATGCAATGAATAAAGGAATCGAAAAATCAAAAGGGGAGTGGTTGTATTTTTTAGGTGCCGATGACAAATTTTCTAGTAATCAAACTTTATTATTGTGCTTTATGTTAAGAGAATTTGCCAATGAAAAATTACTAATAGGAAACGTACAATACTCAAATGAAATAAAGTTTATCTCCAGTTTTACTTCTAAACTTTGGTTTAAAAACACCGTTCACCATCAGTCTGTATTTTATAAAAGAGAACTTTTTGATAACGTTCGGTATGATGAAAATTACAAAGTCTTGGCTGATTATCATTTAAATCTTCAATTGTTCAAGCAAGGTATAGCTTATAAAAAAATAGATAGCATTGTTGCCGTTTGTGGAGGGGAAGGGATTTCAAAGAATTATAATTGGAATTTATATAGAGAAGAGATTCAGTTAAAAACTGCATTAACGTCAATTTTTATAAAACCTATTTTTTACACTTTAGGAATTTCGAAGTACTTTTTCAGACGAGTGTTTTAAAAAAGAAACCCGCTTCAAGATGAAGCGGGAAATTGCTATGAAAAACTATGAAAAAGAAACTTTAAATACGTCTCTTTATCTATAGACGAGCAATCTCCTAAAGACTTACACTTGTTATGAATATTTTAACATTTTATGGCTAATTTTTAAGAAAGTTAACTTTTTATAGCTTCTTTAGCATCCAAACATTACAGCTTGAGTGCCCTGAATTTCCTAATTGTTCATCAATCATCTTAAATCCAGACTCTTCATACATAGAAATTGCTTTTGAGAAATGAGGTAAACTTTCTAAGTAAATATAAGTAAACTTGAATTCTTTGGCAGATTCTATGCTTCTTAACATCAATTCTTTTCCAATTCCTTTTCCACGAACCGAACTCGATATGTAGAACTTTACTAATTCACAGTAACCTTGATCTAAACCATCGGTAGGAAAAATACCACAGCAACCAACGGCTTTTCCATTAATTTCAGCTACCCACAAAACAGAATTTGATTCTTGAAATAATTCATAGAGAGTATCAGTAGAATCATCAGAATAAACTGTTCCTGTTTTTGGAGCATCAAATTCTTCAATAACTCCTCTTATCATTTTAGCTAAATAAGGATTATCGCGTTGTTCTACTTTTCTGTATACAATATGCATCAGTAATTATTTTTCAACTAAGATAAAAACAAAAAAGCAACCCCAAAAAGAGGTTGCTTTTAAATTTTTATAATTTAAACGTTCTTAGAACTCTAAATTCGTGTTGTTGTTTTTAACTGCTTCAGCAGAAGAAGTTAAAGCAGCTTTTTCCTCTTCGCTTAAGTTAATTTCAACGATTTTTTCGATTCCGTTTCTTCCTAATACAACAGGAACTCCGATACATAAATCAGATAAACCGTACTCTCCTTCTAATAAAGCAGAACATGGGTAGATTTTCTTTTGGTCACAAGCAATTGCTTGAACTAATCCAGATACAGCAGCACCAGGAGCATACCAAGCAGAAGTTCCTAATAAACCAGTTAATGTAGCACCACCAACTTTTGTGTCTTGTTTTACTTGCTCTAATCTTTCTTCTGATAAGAATTCAGAAACAGGAACAGAGTTACGAGTAGCTAAACGAGTTAAAGGAACCATTCCTTTATCAGAGTGACCTCCGATTACCATTCCGTCAACATCAGAAATAGGAGCTTCTAAAGCCTCAGCTAATCTGTATTTGAAACGAGCAGAATCTAAAGCACCACCCATTCCGATAATTCTATTTTTAGGTAAACCAGTTGTTTTGTGAACTAAATACGTCATTGTATCCATTGGATTCGATACAACAATGATAATTGTGTTTGGAGAGTGCTCGATTAAGCTCGCAGAAACTGATTTTACAATTCCAGCGTTAATTCCTAATAACTCATCACGAGACATTCCTGGTTTACGAGCAATTCCTGAAGTAATTACACAAATATCAGAACCAGCAGTTTTGCTATAATCTCCAGTAGTACCAACTATTTTAGTATCGAAACCATTTAAAGAAGCGGTTTGCATTAAATCCATTGCTTTACCTTCAGCAAAACCTTCTTTGATGTCTACTAAAACAACTTCTGAAGCGAAATTTTTAATAGCAATGTACTCAGCACAACTTGCACCTACAGCACCTGCTCCAACAACTGTTACTTTCATTTTATATATATTTTATTGAAAATTAATATTAAGATGCACAAAAATAGCTATTTGGTTACTCATATAAAAGTAAAAGCACTTGGAATTTCCAAGTGCTTTAGTTTATAACAAGAAATTATTTTTTTATCTAAAACTAAACGCAATTCCAGCGTTGAAAGAGCTATACTCTTGAGCAGTATAGCTACCAAATAGTTTAAAAAAACCAAGGCTTAAACGAATTCCAGCCGTAGCGTTAAAACTACCTGTGTCATTTTTTAAAGAAAGAGGGTCTGTAACCGTTTCAGTAAATGGTGTAGGTGAGCCATTAACTTGGTATGATAACGTATAGTCGCCAAGCATGTTTAATGTTACGTTACCTGTGTTATAACCTACACCACCAAAAAAGTTTACTACAGGCAAGTTTAACGAAGCTAAAGCCTGAAAAGTATAAGCGTTTAGTTTGAATTCTGCAGCGGCATTTTGAGTTGAAACATCACCATTTACTGTTCCTATTTCATAATCAACATTCATATTTGAATACGCGGCTAATAAAGAGATATGTAAAGGTGTTTTTTCTACAATTCCAAACCAATCTGTTATTTCTTTTTTTATACCAAATCCAAAAATTCGCCCTTTAACATCATTCCCGACTTCTGGCGTGTAGCGTAGCATAGCATCAAACTGATATGGTAAACCTACACTAACCTGCACTGATGGTGCTGGAACAGAATTTAAGGGTAGGTCATTTTTTATACCTGTTGGCATTTGAAAGTCGGTAGACACGTTTTGTCCTGCAATGGTTGTTTGATATGTTATAGTGGCTGTTGGTTGGGTTCCACTTCCGCCAACCGTTTGGGTTGTGTTTTGATTGAATGCTGTTGAGCTCGACAAACCAATATTACGAAGGTCAAAAAGTTCATCTTTTTCTGGGATTGAGGAAAGGCTAGCGCCTATGGTAATATCAAAACCTAGTTTTTTGTGAACTTTTGCAGTATGATACCAACCATTGTTCATGCTATATATTAGCCCTTTAAATCCTGGGTTTAAATAAGCATTAGTGATTTTTTCGGCATCTTCTCGAGCTAATAGAATTGTCTCAAGTTCTTGACTAAAACCAGATAAGCTTATTAATGTTATGGTAAGGGTAAATAATAATTTCTTCATTATGTGTTTTTATTGATAAGTTTAGTAAAAATAAGAAAATTAAGAGAAAGATTTGTTTAATTGAGAATGTCTTAAATAAAAAAGCCTCCGTATTTACGAAGGCTTCTTAGTATTTATGAAGAATACTTATGCATCAATATTAGCATATTTAGCATTCTTTTCTATGAATTCTCTACGTGGAGGAACTTCATCACCCATTAACATAGAGAAGATTCTGTCGGCTTCTGTCATGTTTTCAATTGTAACTTGGCGGAGTGTTCTAAACTCAGGGTTCATTGTTGTATCCCATAGTTGTTCAGCATTCATTTCTCCAAGACCTTTATATCGCTGGATTGTTGCTCCACCACCCATTTTTTGGTTAATTAAATCACGTTGATTGTCGTCCCATGCATACTCTCTCTTTTGTCCTTTCTTAACTAAGTATAATGGAGGAGTAGCAATATAGATATAACCTTGCTCTACCATTTCTTTCATGTAACGGAAGAAGAATGTTAAAATTAATGTTGCAATATGTGAACCATCGACATCGGCATCACACATAATAACAACTTTATGATAACGTAATTTTGATAAGTTTAAAGCTCTAGGATCTTCTTCGGTTCCGATAGTAATTCCTAATGCTGTAAACATGTTTTTGATTTCTTCATTCTCAAAAACTTTATGCTGCATCGCTTTTTCAACATTTAAAATTTTACCTCTTAAGGGTAAAATAGCTTGGAAATTACGATCTCTTCCTTGTTTTGCAGTTCCACCTGCCGAATCTCCCTCGACTAAGAAAATTTCACATTGTGCAGGATCTGTTTCTGAACAATCAGATAATTTACCAGGTAAACCTCCAATACTCATTACAGTTTTACGTTGTACCATTTCTCTTGCCTTACGAGCGGCGTGACGCGCCTGTGCAGCTAAGATTACTTTCTGTACAATAGTTTTCGCATCATTAGGGTTTTCCTCTAAATAATCAGTAAGCATTTCTGCAACTGCTTGAGAAACTGCTGCAGTAACTTCTCTGTTTCCTAATTTTGTTTTTGTTTGTCCTTCAAACTGAGGTTCTGCAACTTTTACGGAAACAATAGCTGTTAAACCTTCACGGAAATCATCACCTGAAATTTCAAACTTTACGTTTTTAAGAAGTCCTGAGTTATCCGCATATTTCTTTAAAGTACCAGTTAACCCTCTTCTAAATCCAGATAAATGTGTTCCTCCTTCGTGAGTATTAATATTGTTTACATACGAATGCAAATTTTCAGCATAAGAATCGTTGTAAATCATAGCGACTTCAACAGGAATTCCATTTTTTTCTCCTTCCATAGAAATTACATGCTGAATAACCGGAGTACGAGTACTATCAAGATATCTTACAAATTCTGATAAACCTTGGTCACTATGGAAAGTTTCGCTAATGTCATTTCCTTCATCATCTTTATTTCGCTTATCTGTTAAAGTTACAGTAATTCCTTTATTAAGATAAGCTAACTCTCTCATACGAGTAGCTAAAGTATCATAATTATATACTATAGTTTGTTGGAAGATTGAAGTATCAGGAGAAAATGTAACTTCTGTTCCTGTCTTATCTGTCTCTCCAACAGTTTTTACAGGATATAACGTTTTACCTCTTTCATACTCTTGTTGCCAAATTTTTCCTTCTCTATACACTGTAGCCTTTAGGTGATCTGAAAGTGCATTAACACATGAGACACCAACTCCGTGAAGTCCCCCAGATACTTTATAAGAATCTTTGTCGAATTTACCTCCAGCACCAATTTTTGTCATAACAACCTCAAGTGCCGAAACACCTTCTTTCTTGTGTAACCCAACTGGAATTCCACGTCCGTTGTCGCGAACGGTAATAGAGTTATCTTCATTAATATCTACAGATATAGTATCACAATGTCCAGCTAAAGCTTCATCGATAGAGTTGTCGACAACTTCATATACTAAATGGTGTAAACCACGCACACCAACATCACCAATATACATTGAAGGACGCATTCTAACATGCTCCATTCCTTCTAGCGCCTGAATACTATCGGCGGAATAATTGTGTTTTTTCTCTTCGCTCATGTTTTGAGTTTTATGTCTTTTATGTTTTTATCCTCTTTTTAAATCACTATTGTTAGGGAGGAGATTCAATACTGATTTGTTCCCGAAAAAAAATTCGCCATTAAAGCGAATTGATAGCTACCAAATTTACGATTTTTTATCGATGAAATATAATTTTTAAGCGTTTTTATACTGAATTTATCAACAATTGTGAAAAACTAAAAAATAGCTTAAATGAGCTAAAAACCCCTTTAAAATGATTTTTCGCTATTGTTGTTGCTGCTTGCTAGTTCGCAAAGTTAAAAAAGTTGGTAAATCGAAGATTTTGATTTTGAAAGTTAATTAAAAAACAGCGAAAAATCATCAATTCATGGGTTTGCTAAATAAAAAAATCCTGCACAAGGCAGGATTTTAACACAACTAAAATTTAAAAATTTGCATATTAATATGCGTCTTCATGAACCATTTTAATAGCCCTTCCGCTTGGCTCATTCTGATTTCTAAAACTTTCATCCCATGCTAAAGCAGTAGGTGTGCTACAAGCAATTGATGGCACAGATGGTACAGTTAAAGCTGCTGTTTCACTTGGGAAATGCTCTTCAAATATTGAGCGGTAATAATATTCTTCTTTTGCTCTTGGAGTTTGAATTGGGAACCTATGATGAGCACTACGCATCATTTCATCTGTAACTTCAGTTTCAACTAATTCTTTTAAAGTGTCAATCCAGTTGTAACCAACACCGTCAGAGAATTGCTCTTTTTGTCTCCAAGCAACGCTTTCTGGTAAATAACTTTCAAAAGCTTTTCTTAACACCCATTTTTCCATTCGTTCACCGTTAATCATTTTATCTTCTGGGTTTATACGCATTGCTACATCCATAAATTCTTTGTCTAAGAAAGGAACTCTTCCTTCAATTCCCCAAGCCATTAAACTTTTATTGGCTCTTAAACAATCGTATTGGTATAATTTGTCTAGTTTACGTACCGTTTCTTTATGGAATTCCTCTGCATCTGGAGCTTTGTGGAAGTATAAATATCCTCCAAAAATCTCATCAGCTCCTTCGCCTGATAGTACCATTTTTATTCCCATTGATTTGATTACTCTTGCCATTAAATACATTGGAGTAGAAGCTCTAATGGTTGTGATATCATAGGTTTCAAGGTTATAAATAACATCTCTAATTGCATCTAGTCCTTCCTGGATTGTAAATGTAATTTCATGATGAATTGTTCCGATATGGTCTGAAACTTTCTTAGCAGCTGCTAAATCTGGTGAACCTTCTAATCCGATTGAGAATGAATGTAATTGTGGGTACCATGCTTCTTCTTCATCTCCGCTTTCAATTCTTTTTGAAGCGTATTTCTTTGCAATTGCAGAAGTAATAGAAGAGTCTAATCCACCTGATAATAAAACACCATAAGGTACATCACTCATTAATTGTCTATGAACCGCAGCCTCAAGTGCATCACGTAATTCATCAATACTAGTTTGGTTTTCTCTTACCGCTTCATGATCCATCCAGTCTCTAGAATACCAACGTTGTAATCCGTGTTCTCTTGTGTAGTAATGTCCCGGAGGAAAAACTTCAATTTTATTACAAAATCCTTCTAAAGCTTTTAATTCAGAAGCAACATAAAATGTTCCTTTTTTGTCCCAACCCATGTATAAAGGAATAATTCCCATGTGGTCGCGAGCAACAAGGTATTCATCGGTTTTAGCGTCATAAACTGCGAAACCAAAAATTCCGTTTAAGTCATCTAAAAACTCTTCACCTTTTTCTTGATATAAAGCTAGGATTACTTCACAATCAGATTTAGTTTGAAAATCATATTTTCCTTCAAACTGTTCTCTTAATTCTTGGTGATTATATATTTCTCCATTTGCAGCTAGTACAAATCTTCTGTCTTTACTAAATAAAGGTTGTTGTCCAGATGTTGGATCAACTATGGCAAGTCTTTCATGAGCCATAATTGTTTTATCATCACTATAAACTCCACTCCAATCCGGACCTCTATGACGAATTTTTTTCGCCATTTCTAGTAGTTGAGGTCTTAACTCCTCAGACTTTTCTTTTAAATCAAACGCACATACAATTCCACACATAATATATAGTAATTTTTAATTTCTTGTTGTTTTAATTATGGTTCAAATTACCTGAATATACTTTTCTATAAAAACCAAAAAATTTGTTTTAATTTCATATTGTAACTTTTAATTTGTTTTTAGTGTTTTATTGTAATTTTATAAGTCGATTTGTGTGATTTGAATTAATATTTGATATTTTTTGATAATATTTTAGTTGTAATTTGTAAGAATATTCTAAAAACAAAACATTTCAATGAAACTTCTAAATAAATATATACTACTTGTGTCTATTGTGTTTATGTCATGTGAATCAGGTACTCAAGAAATAGAACTTTCTATTCGATATAATCAAATTGGATATACTGCAAATAGGCCAAAATTGATTTCGGTCGTTTCTAATAATGAGTTTGATAAAGTCTCATATATAATCAAGGATGCCTCAGGAAAGGAAATTATGTCTGGAGAAACAGGTAAAGGTTTGTTATGGAAAGATTCTGGGGAGTATGTTTCAATACTTGATGTTAGCTCAATAAATAATGAAGGAGAATATGAAGTTTTAATAGGAGAAAATAAGATAAGATTTAAAGTGCTAAATAATCCTTTTGGTGATTTATCTCAGGCGTTGTTCAAGTATTATTATTTTAATCGTTGTTCAATTGAATTAGAAGAAAAGTATGCTGGTCAATGGAAAAGACCAGCAGGTTTGAATGATGATATAGTGAAAATTCATAGCTCAGCTGCTACTAAAGAGAGGCCTGAAGGAATGATTATTTCTGGTTCCAAAGGTTGGTTTGATGCAGGTGATTATAATAAGTATGTTTCAAATAGCGGAATTAGTACTTATACTTTATTAAGTGCTTTTGAGAATTATAGTGAGTATTACGGTTCCAAAGAATTTAATATTCCTGAATCATCAAACGACCTTCCCGATGTTTTAGATGAAGTTATATGGAATTTAGACTGGATGTTGTCTATGCAAGATCCTTTTGATGGTGGAGTATATCATAAACTTACAGGATTAAAATTTTCAGGAGCCATTATGCCACATGAATATGATTTGGAAAGATATGTAGTTAAAAAAAGTACTTCTGCGGCTCTGAATTTGGCTGCAGTAACGGCAATTGCGTCAAGAGTTTTTTCCCAGTTTGAGGCTAAAAAAGAATATTCAGTGAAACTTTTGGAAGCATCTAAAAAGGCTTATGAATGGGCGAAGAAACATCCTAAAGACTATTTTAGAAATCCTGAAGGAGTTAAAACAGGTCAATATTAAGATGATGATTTATTTGGTGAATTTCAATGGGCAGCTGCTGAATTGTTAATTACAACTAAAGATGAAAGCTATAGTAAAGATATTCAGATTGATGAAATATCTAACGAGGTTCCTTGGTGGCAAGATGCAAGTGCGTTGTTATTATATTCAATTACAAAACATAGCGCGAGTTTAGAAAAGTTTATTGATGTGAATTTGGCGAAGAAGAAATTTTTAGACCAAGCTTCTGAGTTAAAAAATAGAATTGAAACCGAACCAATGCAAGTCGCTATGAAAGGTAAAGATTATGTTTGGGGAAGTCATGGTGTAGCAGGGAATCAGTTAATGTATTTGATGAAAGCTTACGAGGTTACTAATGATATTGACTATTTGAATGCCGTGTTTGTTGGGTTAGATTATTTTTTAGGAAGAAATGGTGTAGGAACAACTTATATTACTGGACAGGGAATAATGTCTCCAAAATTTCCACATCATAGAACTTCCGAAGCCGATAAAATTATAGAACCAGTGCCAGGAATGGTGGTTGGTGGGCCACAACCTGGACAGCAAGATAAGTGTGAATATTTCAGTAAAATGCCAGCGAAATCATATTCTGATACTTGGTGTTCTTATGCTTCTAATGAAGTAACAATCAACTGGAATGCACCATTGGTGTACGTTGTAAACGCACTTCAATATTATCAAATAAAAAATTTTAAATAAATATTTGTTTAGATAAAAATGACTTTATAACTTTGTTGCAAATGAAAACGATACAATTAAATAACTGGTGGTGGAAATCTCTTAACTTACGTTAGTGAGACCATCTTGTTATATATAAATATTAACGAAAAAGGCTTATCTCATGATAAGCCTTTTTTTATTGACCAAAATTAAAATGAAGCCATTACAATTTAAAACAATTTGTAAACAGAAAATAGCAGATACAGTTACTCCGGTTGGTTTGTATTTGCGTTTGAGAGACAAATATCCGAGTACATTACTTCTAGAAAGTTCAGATTACCATAGTAAGGAAGAAAGTTTCTCTTTTATATGCGTTGAACCTATTGTTTCTTTCAAAGCTGATAAAAATGATTTTACAATCTCTTTGAAAAATAAGGAGATTGAAAAGCAACCAATTGATAGAAATTTCAATGAGTTATTTAAAGATTTTACAAGTCGAATTGATTTAGATTGCGAAGAGAAACTAAAATCTTTTAATGGATTATATGGTTACACAACATACGATAGCGTTCAGTATTTCGAAACTATTAAATTAACGAATCCAGACGCTCCTTCTGCAATTCCAATGATGCAGTATAGCTTTTACAGATTCATTATTGCAATTAATCATTTTAATGACGAAATGCAGTTGATAGAAAACCTTGAAGTAGGAGAAGAGTCAAGACTAGAAGAAATTGAAACGATTATTGAAGCACAAGCATTCAATACGCAAAAATTTGAAATTCAAGGAGAGGAAACATCTAATGTTACGAGCGAAGATTTTATTGAAAATGTAAAACGAGCAAAAGCACATTGTAAAAGAGGAGATGTTTTTCAATTGGTGTTATCACGTCAATTTCAACAAAAATATAAAGGAGATGAATTTAACGTATATAGAGCATTGCGTTCTATAAACCCATCGCCATACTTGTTTTATTTCGATTATGGAAGCTTCAAATTAATGGGATCTTCTCCAGAAGCTCAAATTAAAATCAACAACGGAAAAGCTATTATCAATCCAATTGCCGGAACTTTCAGAAGAACTGGAGATATGGCTGAAGATATTAAGTTAGGGAAGAAACTATCAGAAGATAAAAAAGAAACGGCAGAGCATGTAATGTTAGTTGATTTAGCTAGAAATGACTTAAGTAAGCATGCTGAAAATGTAACTGTTGAAGTATTTAAGGAAGTACAATATTTTAGTCATGTAATTCACTTAGTTTCTACAGTTCAAGGAAAATTAATGGGAGATCCAATTAAGATTGTTGGAGATACTTTTCCTGCAGGAACGTTAAGCGGAGCTCCAAAATATAAGGCAATGCAGTTAATTGATAAATATGAGAATCAATCTCGTGGATTTTATGGAGGAGCTGTTGGAATTATGGGATTGAACGGAGATGTAAACTTGGCAATCGGTATTCGATCTTTTGTAAGTAAAAACAATGTTCTTTACTATCAAGCAGGAGCAGGAATTGTAATTCATTCAGATGAAGAAAAAGAGTTACAAGAAGTAAATAATAAACTAGCAGCATTAAAGAAGGCGTTAACCTTAGCTGAAAAAATATAATTATGATTGAAAAAGATTATATAAGTAAACTCAAAGGAGCTTTAGAACAATATTTTCCAATTTCAGTTAAGAACCTAAATAGAGTTTTAGAGAATCTTCCTGAAAAAACTAAAGAATTAGATATTATTATTTTTCCATCACAAGATGCTGACGGAATTTTTAGTGTTCAGGTTTCTCTTTCAGGACCGGATCTTTATGTTCTAAATAAAAGTATAGAATCAATATCTGATGTACTAGATGTAAGTGACGTTGAAGAAGAATTATTGCCTGATGTACCTGTTTTAGATGATTTGGATATTGATTATGATTTGAATAAAACTTTAGTCAGTATCGTTAGTGAATGGATTTCAGATGTTTGGGAAGCAGTAAATAAGGAAGATTTAAAGTTACCTGTTACCTTTTTTGCATATGAAGATTATGAACTTGATTTACCTAAAAAATTAAATTAAAATGAAAATATTAATCTTAGATAATTACGATTCGTTTACTTATAATTTGGTTCACATGGTGGAAAAAATTACGGATAAATATCCTGATGTATATAGAAATGACGAAATCTCGGTAGAAGAAGTTGGAGATTATGATTTAATTATGTTATCTCCAGGACCAGGAATTCCTGATGAAGCTGGAATCTTAAAAGAGGTCATAAAAACCTACGCCGGAAAGAAACCAATTTTTGGTGTATGTTTAGGTTTACAAGCAATTACGGAAGTATTCGGTGGAACTATAATAAATATGAACGAAGTTTTCCATGGTGTAGCTACAGATATGAAGGTTACAAAACCAGAAGCTGTAATTTTCAAGAATGTTCCTGAAATTTTTCCGGCTGCACGCTATCATTCTTGGATTGCTTCTAATGAAAATCTACCTGTAGATTTGGAGGTGACGGCAATTGATGAAGATGGAGGAATTATGGCAATCCGTCATACAAAACATCAAATTAGCGCTGTGCAATTTCATCCAGAAAGTATTCTAACAGAAGTAGGTGAGCAATTAGTTCGCAATTTTATTGATAGTGTGAAAAGCAATTAATTCAATCTAAAAAAATGTCATTCCCGCAAAGGCGGGAATCTCAAGATTATAACAATTTAAATAATAAGATTCCGCATCAAGTGCGGAATGACAAAGTAAAATGAAAGCGATTTTAAACGATTTGTATCAACACAAACGATTAACAAAAAGTGAAGCAAAACAGATTTTAATTGATATTGCTAAAGAACAATATAATGATGCGCATTTAGCTTCTTTCTTAACTGTATTTATGATGCGTCCAATAACTGCTGAGGAATTAGCAGGATTTAGAGAAGCATTATTAGAATTGGCATTTAAAGTTGATTTATCTGAGTTCAATACCATTGATATAGTTGGAACAGGTGGAGATGGAAAAGACACTTTTAATATTTCTACTTTAACTTCATTTGTAGTTGCAGGAACTGGACAAAAAGTGGCTAAACATGGGAATTATTCTGTTTCATCAAAGTCGGGTTCTTCTGATATGTTAGAGAGTTTTGGGTATGAATTTACAAATGATGAATCAATACTAAAAGCTCAGTTGGAAAAAGCAAATATTTGTTTTTTACATGCTCCGAAATTTCATCCAGCAATGAAGGCAGTTGGTCCAATTCGTAAGGCGTTAAAATTAAAGACATTTTTCAACATGTTGGGGCCTTTGGTAAATCCAAGTTTCGCTCAAAATCAATTGTTGGGTACATTTAATTTAGAAGTAGCCAGAT
Source organism: Tenacibaculum sp. MEBiC06402 (assembly GCF_049239625.1). NCBI lineage: Bacteria > Pseudomonadati > Bacteroidota > Flavobacteriia > Flavobacteriales > Flavobacteriaceae > Tenacibaculum > Tenacibaculum sp. MEBiC06402. The sequence goes on along the minus strand of NZ_JBMKKT010000105.1, from coordinate 36,654 downwards.
TATACAATTATATCTTACAAGAAGAAGGAACAAATTACGGAATAGTTCATGCTTTAGATGGATATGATGAAATCTCATTAACTGGAGGATTTAAATTATTTACAAAGCAAGGAGAGCAATTAATAACTCCAGAAGATTTAGGAATTCAACGTGTTGAACAATCAGATATTTACGGAGGAAATTCTGTAGAAGAAGCAGCAAAAATTTTCAAAAGAATTTTAAATGGTGAAGGTACAGAAGCACAAAATAGTGTTGTGCTTACAAATGCTGCCTTCGCATTAACAATAATAGACTCAAATAAAGACTTTTCAGCTGCTTTTGAAGAAGCAAAATCTTCATTATTCGGAGGGAAAGCAAAAGAGTGTTTACAAAAATTAGTGAGTTAAATGTCACTTCGAGCGCAGTCGAGAAGTAATTTAGCTCTCGACTTCGCTCGAGCTGACAAAAGAATAATATGATGACGATACTTGAAAAAATTATAAATTTCAAAAAGCAGGAAATAGCTAAAATAAAGTCTGAAGTTCCTGTTAAAAAATTAGTAGAAAGTCCAAAGTTTAAAAGAACTCCAATTTCTTTAAAAGCTTCGTTAACGGAAGAAGGTTCTACAGGAATTATTGCAGAATTTAAAAGACAGTCTCCTTCTAAAGGAATTATCAATGATCAGGTTTCTGTTACTGAAGTTACGAATGGATATTTAGATGCAAATGTTGCAGCACAGTCTATCTTAACGGATACTTCTTTCTTCGGAGGAACGATGGCAGATTTAATGGAAGCAAGAACTATTAATAATATCAAACCAATTTTACGCAAAGATTTTGTTGTTGATGGTTTTCAAATTGTTGAAGCAAAGGCTATTGGAGCGGATGTGATTTTACTAATTGCGGCTTGTTTAACTGCTCAAGAAATTAAGAATTATGGACAGTTGGCTAACGATCTTGGATTAGAGGTTTTATATGAAGTTCATAATCAACAAGATTTAGATAAAATTTCTGATTTAGATAATAAGATTATCGGTATTAATAATCGTGATTTAAAAACGTTTAAAGTTGATTTAGAACATTCTATCAATTTAGCAAATCAAATACCAAGTTCGGCAATCAAAGTTTCTGAAAGCGGAATTAGCAATCCAAGAATTGTTACAGGATTAAAAGAGTACGGTTTTCAAGGATTTTTAATAGGGGAAAACTTTATGAAAGAAGAAAATCCAGGAGAAGCTTGTTTAGACTTTATAAATCAAATTCGTTAATCGTCATTTCGAGGAGGAAGGACGAAGCAATCTTAGAAGAGATTACTTCTTCCAAAGTTTCGGAATCGTAATGACAATAAGAGAATAAATGTCATTCCCGTGAAGACGGGAATCTCATGAAAGGTAAACTATAATAAAAAGATTCCGCATCAAGTGCGGAATGACAAGTAAGTATGAAGCTAAAAGTTTGTGGTATGAAATACATAGATAATATTCGGCAAGTTGCTGAATTGAAACCTGATTATTTAGGTTTTATTTTCTACGAAAGATCTAAAAGAAACTTTGAAGGTATTATACCTGAAATTCCGAAAGGAATAAAAAAAACAGGTGTATTTGTAAATGAATATTTGGAGATTTTAGTTTCACTTGCTGAAGAGTATAAGTTAGAAGCTTTACAATTGCATGGAGACGAATCTGTAGCCTACATAAAAGAGTTAAAAAGTCATCTCGAGCGCAGTCGAGAGGAAAAACGTTTACCAAAAGTTGAAATCATTAAAGTTTTTGGAATTAAAGACACTTTTGATTTTTCAATTCTTGAAGCATACGAATCAGTTGTAGATTATTTTTTATTCGATACCAAAGGAAAAGAAAGAGGAGGAAATGGAGTGGTGTTCGATTGGACAGTGTTGAAAAATTATCCTTCAACAAAACCATTTTTTCTAAGTGGAGGAATTGGTTTACAAGAAGTGCCAGATGTACTGGCATTCCTGCGTAGGCAGGAATCTCAATATTGTGTAGCATTAGATGTAAACAGCAAATTTGAAACAGAACCCGGTTTAAAATCTATAAAAAAACTTAAAAAGTTTAAAAATGAAATATAATCCAGACAAAAACGGTTATTACGGAGAGTTTGGGGGAGCGTTTATTCCAGAATTATTATATCCAAACGTAAAAGAACTAGAAGACAACTATATTAAAATTATAGAGTCTGAATCTTTCCAAAAGGAATACAAAGCTTTATTGAAAGATTATGTAGGACGTCCAAGTCCGTTGTATTATGCTAATCGCTTATCAGAAAAATATGGAGCTCATATTTACTTAAAGCGTGAAGATTTAAATCATACAGGTGCACACAAGGTAAACAATACAATTGGTCAAATCTTAATTGCAAAGCGTTTAGGAAAGACTCAAATTATAGCAGAAACAGGAGCAGGTCAACATGGTGTTGCTACAGCCACAGTTTGTGCTTTAATGGATGTAGAATGTATCGTTTTCATGGGAGAAAAGGATATCGAACGTCAAGCTCCGAATGTTGCTCGTATGAAAATGCTAGGAGCAAAAATTGTTCCTGCTACAAGTGGTAGTAAAACTTTAAAAGATGCAACAAACGAAGCAATTCGTTATTGGATTCAAAACCCAGAAACTTTTTATTTAATTGGTTCTGTTGTTGGTCCGCATCCACATCCAGATATGGTAGCTCGTTTACAAGCAATTATTTCAGAGGAAATAAAATGGCAACTAAAAGAGAAAACTGGAAAGGAAAATCCTGATACCATTATTGCTTGTGTTGGTGGCGGAAGTAATGCAGCTGGAGCTTTTTATCATTATTTAGAAGATGAAGAAGTAGAGTTAATTGCTGTTGAAGCTGCTGGTTTAGGTGTTGATTCTGGAGAAAGTGCTGCAACATCTCAATTAGGAGAAGTAGGTGTAATTCATGGAAGTAAAACTATTTTAATGCAAGATGAATACGGACAAATTGTTGAGCCATATTCTATTTCTGCTGGATTAGATTATCCTGGTGTTGGACCTTTACATGCATTTTTATTTGATTCTAAAAGAGCAAAGTTCATGAATGCAACAGATAAAGAAGCATTACAATCTGCTTTTGAATTAACTAGATTAGAAGGAATTATTCCTGCTTTAGAATCGGCTCATGCATTTGCAGTTTTGCCAAAGTTAAAACTAGAGTCAGATCAAGTTGTAGTGATTAATTTATCGGGAAGAGGAGACAAAGATTTACAAACTTATACCAAGCATTTAGAAGAATAATTATTTTATGCTAGCATTTTTTAAACCAATACCAATCTATATTCTTTTCTATAAAGACAGAATAAAAGTATACAGACTAGATAATGGATTGTCTATTGAAAGAAATGCAGTTATTCCATTTTCAAATTCAAAAATATTATTTGCAAATTTTACGGAAGGTGAACGTTTTTTAAGCTCATTAATTAGTGAATTAGTTCCAAGGTTAGGAAGCTTTTTTTCACGTTCCATAATTGTTTTAGCACATCAGTTGGAAATGATAAATGAAGGATTGTCACAAGTAGAGGAGAGAGCTTTAATTGATGCAATTCGACATAGCTCAGCAGTAGATGTTTTTGTCATAGAAGATGAAGATGAATTATCAATTCAACAAGCGATCGTTAGACTCAATAATTTTAAAAAATCATAATGTTTGGAATCTTTAAAACAAACTTAATTTATTTAGTATTGTATAAGAACAAAGTGAAGATTATTGATTTAATGTCGGGGAAGTTTGTTGAAAAAAATGCAATACAACCTTTTTCGAGTGCTAGGATTCTTTGGGCAGATTATCAGGTAGGAGAGAATTTTGTTAATACTATACTAAAGGATTTTATTAAGAATTGGGGAGCACATAGAATGCTTGTACATCAAATGGAAATTCTTGAAGGAGGCTTGACAGAGATTGAAAAAAGAGCTTTAATTGATTCTGCTAGACATATGAATGCAAAAGAAGCATATCTAATGGAAGGAGGAGCTGAATTAACTGTAGGGCAAGCATTAAAAAAGTTAGAATTCTTTAGAGAGGAAGAAAAAAGAACTAAACAGAAACCACATTAAAAATGAATACAATTCAACAAATATTTCAAAAGAAAGATAAAAACCTTTTATCTATATTTTTTACAGCTGGGTTTCCAGATTTAAATGGAACTGAAAGAATTATTACAGAATTAGGAAGTAACGGAGTTGATTTTATCGAAGTTGGTTTACCTTATTCAGATCCTTTGGCGGATGGACCAACAATTCAGCATAGTAGTTCTGTGGCATTAAAAAATGGAATGAACTTAGATGTTGTTTTCGAGCAACTTCAATCTTTAAAAGATAAAAATACAACACCATTAGTGTTAATGGGATATGTAAACCAAATTATCAAATACGGAGAAGATGCTTTTTGTCAAAAAGTTGTGAATTGTGGTATTGATACGGTGATTATTCCTGATTTACCAATGGTTGAATATGAAACGCATTACAAAGCCTTATTCACGAAATACGGAATTACCAATGTGTTTTTAATCACACCAAAAACTCCTGATGAGAGAATTCGTAAAATAGATGAGTTAACAGAAGGCTTTATTTATATGGTAGCTTCTTCATCAATTACAGGAGCGAAAGGTGAAATTTCTCAACAGCAAATCGATTATTTCGAAAGAATTAAATCAATGAACTTAAAAAGTAAGTTAATTATTGGATTCGGTATTTCTGATAATACAACTTTTACAAAAGCTTGTGAATATGGAAATGGAGCAATTATCGGATCTGCTTTTATTAAAAGTTTAGACAAAGATGGAGTGGATGGAACAGCAGATTTTATAAAAAGTATAAAAGGATAATAATTCTAAGAATTTTATAAAGAAAAGCCTCATTAAAATTATTTTAGTGAGGCTTTTCTATTTGTCAAGATTGTTTTTCCTAAGCTTTTTCTACGAATTGCTTTAAAATACTTTTGAAAGTTTCAATCGGTTGTGCACCAGTAACTCCTTCTTTTCGGTTAAAAACAATGGTTGGTACAGATCTTACTCCAAGATTCTGCCAATGTTGCTTAGTACTTTGAACTTCATAACGAGCTTCATCATCTTGTAATTTCGCCAAAGCTTCATCCGCATTTAAACCAACGGCTAATAAAGCTTCCTTTAAAACTTCTTCTTTAGAAACATCTTTACGTTCACTGAAATAAGCCGTAGTTAATCGCATTTTTAACTCAGTTTGCTTACCAAACTTTTTAGCATATTCTAGTAAAATATGAGCATCAAAAGTGTTCACAATTCGCATACCCTCATAAAAGTCAAATGTAAAATCAACATTAGCTCCAGCATCAACTAATCTTTGCCTAGAAGCTTCATGTTGTTCTTTGGTAGAACCATATTTCTGAGTTATGTGTTCTGTTAAATCCTGACCTTCGGCTGGCATATGAGGATTTAACTCAAAAGGTTGCCATTCAATTTCTACTTGGTCAGCTATATTTAATTCGTCAATTGCTTTTTGTAAGTGCTTATATCCAACGGTACACCAAGGGCAAACAACATCAGAAACGATATCTATTTTTAATGTATCTTTCATCTATATTTTAAATGATATTAATTCTTTCTATTGGTAGTTTTATTTCGTTCAATCTTACAAATGTTTCTTTTTTTATCCTAAAGTAGATTTGGAAAAGTTTTAACTAGATTTTATAATATGGTATTGTTAGTTTATAGTCAGTTCTGGGACAAAAGAAAAAACTATAAGTACTTTTGCTTGAATTTAATCTGATAACGATTTGAAAAAACACCTTACATTATCCAATTTAATTTTTGTAGTAGCCATATTTCTTTTGCTTTACAAGCCTAGTAGAATTTGGTTTATACGTCAACTTTCTTTTAGTCCGTCCATAGAGAAAGTAGAAGAGAGCGCAAGAGTTTTTGATTACAATTGGAGACTAAAAGGATTAAACACAGACGATATTAATTTTTCTGAATTTAAAGGAAAAGTGGTGTTTCTTAATTTTTGGGCAACTTGGTGCCCACCTTGTGTAGCTGAATTACCATCTATTCAAGAGTTTTATAATAAGTATCAGGATAAAGTAGCTTTTGTTTTTATAACAAATGAAAGTACTGATGAGGTTATGAAATTTTTCAAGAGAACGAACTACGAACTTCCAGTTTATCAAACCAATGGTGATTATTTGAACGAGTTACCACCGATTACTTCCATACCAAGAACTTTTGTGTTAGATAAATTAGGAAATATTCGTGTAGATACATCAGGAGCAGCAGATTGGAATAGTTCTAGTTTTTTAGCATCAATAGACAAAATGTTAGATCAAGAATAGTTGTTTATTGCTACTTTTGTCGAATGAATAGTATTGATGAAAAAGATTTATTACTCAAATTAAAATCGAACTTTGGTTACGACAGTTTTCGGTTAGAGCAGCAAAAGATTGTTGAAAATATTTTAGCTAAAAAAGACACGTTGGTAATTATGCCAACTGGAGGTGGAAAATCAATTTGTTTTCAACTTCCGGCATTATTTTTTGAAGGAATAACCTTAGTAATTTCTCCATTGATTGCTTTAATGAAAGATCAGGTTGATAGCTTAAAAGCTAATGGAATTTCCGCTACCTACTTTAATAGTAGTCAGTCGAGTGAAGAACAACAAAGTGTTTTTGATGCTGTAGTAAATAAAGAAGTAAAACTACTTTATGTTGCTCCCGAAAGTCTTCCTTTCTTGCAAAATATCTTAAATCAGAATTATATAAGCTGCATAGCAATTGATGAGGCGCACTGTATTTCTTCTTGGGGACATGATTTTCGACCTTCTTACAAACAATTAGCTTTCTTGAAAAAATCTTTACCAGAAGTTCCAGTTGTAGCTTTAACTGCAACTGCCGATAAAGCTACTCAGGAAGATATTTTAGAGCAATTAGCTATTCCACATGCCACACGTTTTGTAAGTTCTTTTAACAGAGAGAACATCGCCTTAGAAGTTCGTCCAGCGAATGATAGAGTTACTCAAATTGTGAAGTTCATTAATGGTAGAATGAATGAATCAGGAATTATATATTGTTTGAGTAGAAAAGCTACCGAACAATTAGCAAGTAAACTGAATCAAAGCGGAATTAGAGCAAAAGCATATCATGCGGGATTATCTTTTGAAGAGAGGTCAACTATTCAAGAAGATTTTATTAAAGATGATGTCCCAATAATTTGTGCAACAATTGCCTTCGGAATGGGAATTGATAAATCAAATGTTCGTTGGGTAATTCACTATAACATGCCGAAGAATATTGAAGGATACTATCAAGAAATCGGTAGAGCAGGAAGAGATGGATTGGCCTCGCATGCATTGTTATTTCATAGTTATGCTGATGTAATTCAATTACGACAATTCATTGCCAATACTGGGAATCAAGAAGTACAAGAAGCGAAATTAGAACGAATGAAACAGTTTTCAGAAGCAACTGTTTGTCGTAGAAGAATTTTACTAAGTTACTTTGGAGAATTAATTGAAGAAGATTGCGGAAATTGTGATGTATGTAAAAATCCTCCACAATTTTTTGATGGAACTTTAATTGCTCAGAAGGCGTTGTCAGCAATTTTTCGATTAAAAGGAAAAGAAGCTATGGGAACTGTAATTGATGTTTTGCGTGGCGCTCAAAATGCGACTGTTTTAGATAAAAATTATAATACTTTAAAGACCTACGGTGTAGGAAAAGACATTTCTTGGAGAGATTGGCAACATTATATGATTCAATTGGTAAATCAAGGGTTATGTCAAATAGCTTTTCATTTGAATAATACGCTCCAATTAACTGAGTTTTCAGAAAAAGTATTATTCAAAGGAGAAAAAGTTAGATTAACAGTTCCTACAGTTGTTAAAAAAGAAACTCCAGCTCAAAAGAAAGCACAGAAGAAAAAATCAACTGCAAAAGATACCTTATTCGAGCGTTTACGAAAACTTCGATATCAAATAGCACAAGAAGAAGATATTGCAGCTTACTTGGTGTTTAGTGATGCAACTTTACGAGAATTAGAAATGCAAAGACCACAAACAGATGATGAGTTTTTAGCAATAAGTGGAGTAGGGCAGCGTAAATTAGAAGTGTATGGAGCTGAGTTTATGGAAGAAATTAAGTCTTTTATTAAAGAGAAAAAGAAAGGAAAAAAGGATACGACCTTGGAAACTTATAAGTTGTATTTAGAAGACTTTTCAATCGAGGAAATTGCAATTCAACGTGGATTAAAAGAACAAACTATATTTTCACATTTAGCAAAATTGTACTTAGAAGGCAAAGATGTAAATCTTGATAAATTCATTGATGTGAATACTTTAAAGCTAATTCAAAATGCTAAAAAAGTGTTGAATAATGAAACAGCCTTGAAGCCTTATTTTGAGTTTTTACGTGAGGAAGTTTCTTATGAACAAATAAGAATAGGTTTAACTATTCTACAGAAAAAATCAATTTAAAATAAAACGTCATTCCGAACATAGTGAAGGAATCTTTTCGATCTTAAGTAATCATCTTTTAGATTACTTCAAAATTAAAATTTTTCGTAATGACGTTTTTTATATTACTCTTTTAAACTCTCCATTTCAATAATTAAATCATCAAGTTTTGAGAAAAGTGTTCCGTATAACATTCTTGTTGAAATTGTATATGCCACTGTACAAATAATTGATGTACAAACTGCTATTAAAGCTCCGATTCCTAAAACTTGTAAAACGGAAGTATCTTCAGAAATATACCTTGATAAAAAACTATCTTCTTTTAAGTAAAAAGCCAATGCGAAAATAGACATGATGGCTAATGGTAAACCAAAAATGAATAGTTTTTTCGTTGATCTAGTAATAGAACTGATAATTCTTCTGTAACTTTTTAAATAGTTTAAGTTATCCGATTTTATATCAATACTTTCAAACCTTTTTAATAATCGAGTATTGAAAACATAAAGTGCAAGAATAAGCAATGTTCCATATAATCCAATAATAGTTTCAGATAAGAGAATTCCTCCAATTGTTACAATTCCAGCCATTGGTAATAATCCTTTGTTATCAAATTGATAGGTTCTTTTAATCTTGTTAATAATGGACTTCGATTTTTGATTGTATAAATCGTTTATTTTAGGAGCAATTAATGATTCTTCATTAATAAAGGCTTCGTTCCATATTTTTTCAATTGATTTTTCCATCTAGTAATTCTTTTAATTGTTTTTTAATTCTGTTTATTCTAACTGCAATATTGTTAGCGCTAGTTCCAATAACAGCAGCAATTTCTTTGTAAGGATTTTCTTCTAAATGTAATAGAATAATAGCTCTATCCACTTCTGAAAGCTTTTTAATAGCATCATAAAGTAGATTTAAATGTTCGTTTTCAAAGGCTTTGTTGTTTTCGGAAAGTTCATGTGAAAATGATACTTTTCTATTTTGTCTTTGATGTTTTTTACTTAGAGTTAAACAAACATTGAGGGTAATTCTATAAATCCAAGTAGACCATTTCGATTTTTGTTGAAATGCATCTTTTGTCTTCCAAATTTGCAAGCAAGCTTCTTGATAAAAATCTTCAAAGTCTTCTTGAGAATCTGTATATGCACGACAAATCTTTATGATTATCCCAGCATGTGGAAGTATAGAAGTTGTATAAAAATCGTTACTCAAAATTTAATATTTACTTGATTAGTAAATCGAGAATTTAAAATATTACAGGAAATATAAATTTTTTAAATTATTTTATTTTCAATAATTTTTGAAAGTTTAGAATTAAGTTCTATATTTGTCCTATGAAATTAGAAGACGCAAAAATAAAATACATTCATACTTGGGGTAGTTTAGCTACAAGTTGGGGAATTAATAAAACAATGGCGCAAGTACATGCTTTATTATTGGCTTCAACTAAACCTTTGTCGGCAGATGAAATTATGGAAGCGTTAAAAATTTCAAGAGGTAATGTGAACATGAATGTGCGTGCATTAATTGATTGGGGAATTGTTCGTAAGGAATTGGTTGTTGGAGAGCGAAAAGAATTCTTCGTTGCAGATAAAGATATTTGGGAACTTTTTAAGCAAGTAACCAAAGAACGTAAAAAAAGAGAGATAGAGCCAGTTCTGAAAATTCTAGATGAATTGAAGAGTGGAGTAGAGGAAGATTCAGAAGAAGCAGAAGCTTTCAAAAAGTTAATGAATGATTTATCAACTGTTACCAATACAGTAAATGGAATTTTGGATAAAGCGATTAAGGCTGATGAGCATTGGCTTTTATCGAATTTTACCAGAATGATTAAAAAGTAAAAAAATTTACAATTAAACTTTCAATAATTTCTGAAACTATGAAAATTATTAATATAGCTAAATATTTGAATAGAGTAATCTTCGCATTAACACTAATGCTATATGTCACAGTGATATTAGGGGTATATGCTCAAGTAGTGTTAGGAGCATATCATTTATTAGTTGGATTTATACTACTCTTTTTCTTGAAAAAATTATCTCTGAAACCTAAAAATGGAATCTTAATTTATTGGTTTGTTGTTTCCATCTATTTCGTCATTACTTATACTTTAAATAAAGTAGCAAAAGATTTTCCAGTGATAAACTTTATGATAATTCCAATGCTGATTGCTAGTTACTTTACTTATATACTGGAAACTATGAAATTAAAGAAATAAACTATGAAAACATTGAATAACCACACCATATTATACGACGAAGATTGTCCTTTATGTAATGCGTATACAAGTACTTTTATCAATACTAAAATGCTTGATGAGGAAGGAAGAAAACCTTACTGTAAAATCTCTAATCATGAACGAGAGTTTGTTGATATTGAACGAGCTGCAAATGAAATTGCTTTAGTTGATAATGAAAAGAATCAGGTGATTTATGGAATTGATAGTCTACTTAAAATTATTGGATTTTCATTTCCTATAATTGAGAAGATTGGAAATTTTACTCCAGTAAATTATCTTTTAAGAAAGTTATATTCTTTCATCTCTTATAATAGGAAGGTCATTATGCCTTCTGAGAAAAAGGAAGATAATAACCTTGAATATTCTCCAAGTTTCAACATCAAATATCGATTGCTTTATGTTGTTTTTGGTCTTTTAATTACCGTTGTAACACTTTTTCAATTCTCGGAATTGATTGAAATTTTACCAAATTCAAATTATAAGAGAGAGGTTGTACTGGCTATAGGAATGGTAATTTCTCAGTTGTTATTTCTTGGTAATAAAGATTATCAAACTCAAATCAATTATGTAGGCAATATAATCACCGTTTCATTATTCGGTTGCATCGGTTTATTCCAGTTAATGCTGTTGAATCAGATCTTTCCCTTGTCACAAACTGTTATAATGATTGGTTTTATAGGAACGGTAGCTTTAATGTTTTTTGAACATAAAAGAAGAATTCAACTTTTAGAATTACCAAGTTATTTGAGTTGGACTTGGATTGGTTATCGAGTAGTGATTTTGCCGTTAATCCTAATTGGGTAAACGATGGATGTAGCTACGTATCTAACATATATTTTATTATCTGGATTCGTAATTATCTATGTTGGCAACGCTTGTTATCAAAACGGAAAGGTTTATATAAATAACTTCTTTCCAAATGATGTGAATTTTGCAACAGGAATTAATAAAATTCTTAGAACAGCGTATTACTTAATGAATCTTGGGATAGTCATTTTTACTTTAAATTCAATTAATAACATTGAAACAATCCTTCAATTAATAGAAGAGATAACGAGCAGACTTAGTTTTATTTTATTATTAATCGGATCCTTACATGGAATCAATTTATTCACAATTTATATATCACACACATATTTTAAAAACAAGTAATTATGGAAACAACTTTAGTACTTATAGCTTATGCAATTTATTTACCAGTAAGTATCGGGTTAACAACTTTTGTGTCTCAACATTTATTTAAGAATAGTAAAATTTTTATGCTCGATATTTTCAATCAAAAAGAAGAAATAGCTTTTGCTACTAACAAACTATTTAAAATTGGATTTTATCTGTTAAATATTGGTTTTGCATTAAGAATAATTAAGATTTATAATCTAGCTAATTATAAGAGTTTAGTAGAAGTTTTAAGTGCAAAGGTTGGAGGTTTTTCAATTTATTTAGGAATAGTAATGATTCTTTTCATCATTTTCTTTTTAAAAGGAAGAAAAGCAAGTAAAGATGCCAATATTAGAGCACAAAATTAATTAAGAGAAAATGAAAATAGTCATTGCTGGAGGAACTGGATATTTGGGAAAGTTGCTTACCGAATTTTATACACAAGAAAAAGAAAATCAAGTTTACATTTTAACACGAACTCAAAAGTTGAATTGTAAGAATGTAAACTATATATACTGGGATGGAAAATCGAAAGGATATTGGACTCAATTCCTTGAAAAAGCAGATGTTTTAATCAATCTCGCAGGAAAATCTGTGAATTGCCGATATAACAATAAAAACAAAGCTGCTATTTATAATAGTAGATTAGAAAGTACAGCCGTTTTATGCGAAGTAGTTCAAAGTTTGAATGTTCCACCAAAAGTATTTATCCAGTCTTCTTCAGCGACTATTTATAAGCATTCAGAAGAAAAATACATGACAGAAAAAGATGGTGAAATTGGAATCGATTTTTCTATGGATGTATGTAAAAAGTGGGAACAGCTGTTTAATAGTTATGAATTCGACAATACCCGAAAGATAATTACAAGAACTTCTATAGTTTTAGGAAATAACGGCGGAGCTTTTCCTTTGATGAAAAAAATGACCAAGCTTGGATTAGGCGGTAAGCAAGGGAGCGGCAAGCAGTTTATTAGCTGGATTTCTGAGCGAGATTATGTAAATGCAATTAATTATTTAATTGATAAACCATCGGGTGTTTATAACATATGTGTACCAAATCCGATAAGAAATTATAGTTTTCAGAAAGAATTAAGAAAAAAGTTGCGAATAAAAGTAGGGATAAATGCTCCAAAACTGTTATTAAATATAGGTGCGAAGATTATCGGAACGGAAACAGAATTGTTATTGAAAAGTAGAAAAGTTTATCCCCAAAATCTTCTTGATTTAGGTTTCGAGTTTGGTACTACAAAGTTTAATGATTTAAAAATTTAGCTTATGCCAACAATTATTTTATTTACAAAAATTAAAGCAAAAAAGGAATTAGTATTTAACTTATCACGAAGCATTGATTTGCATAAAATTTCTGCAGAAAAAACAGATGAAAAAGCTATCGCAGGAAGAAAATCGGGATTAATAGAATTGGATGAAACGGTAACATGGAGAGCTAAACATTTAGGTGTTTATCAAAATTTTACATCTAAAGTTACAGGTTGTCGTCCTTCAGAATATTTTGCGGACAAAATGGTTTCTGGAGCTTTTAAAAGTTTTAAGCATGAACATTACTTCTCTCAAGAAAATAATACTACAACCTTAGTGGATGTTATGGAGTTTGTAAGTCCACTTGGCTTTTTAGGTAAGTTAGTAGATTTCCTGTTCTTAAAAAGATACATGAAGCAGTTTTTAGTTGAAAGAAATAATACAATTAAACTATATGCCGAATCTGATAGATGGAAAGAAGTAGTTTAAAAAATAAAAGTTAGGTACTACGTGGGAATTAAATGTAGTTTCTAAATGGTTAGTTTAGTTAAAAAGGAAAAGGCTGTTATATAACAGCCTTTTTTATTTTGTATAAGTTATAATTTTAGAAAGTTTTAATCTCAATAACTCCATTAGCTCCTCTAGAGCCATACTTTGAAGCATCTGGCCCTTTTAATACAACAACAGATTTTATTGTTGTTGGAACAATTGTCTCTAACTCTTCCTGTTCAACTGGTGTGTTATTTAGCATAAACAATGGAGTTGTACTTCCGTTTACACTATTATAACCTCTAATATTAATGGAATTGTCCATAGTTACATTAACACCAGGAACTTGTCCTCTTAAGTAATCGTAAAAGTTTCTAAATTGTATCGCACCAACATTTTTAGACGCTGGACTTCTGTTTATCCCAAGATCGTTACTGTCGCCAATAACAATGTCTATTTTAGAACTTCCGTCGTATGCAACTTTACTAATACCTACTTTCGGAGAGAAAGCACTTATTTCTTTCGGAGTTTTATCAAACTTAGCTTTAAAAACTCCTTTAGAATTAGTCCACCTTTTTAAACGAACATTATCAAATAAAATCACTGCTCCAGGAACTGGATTATTCTTAGAGTCTTTTACAGTTATGGTAATTTTATTTTGCTTTTGTGCGTGTAATTCAGTTTCAGCATTAAATAAAAAAATACTTAGTAAAAATAAAATGTAAATCTTCTTCATAATTATGGGATTTAAAATTACAAACTAAAGATACGATATTTATAAGTATTTGTCTATTAGTCTAGTTAAGAAGGTGTTAAAAATCATTATTTTTAACATTTCCAGGCAAAATTAACTAGTTTTCTATGATTTTTTTGAAGAAATCAAAAATCCTGAATAATTAGATATTCAGGATTTGTATAAGTTTAAGTTGTTAGGTTAGTTGTATATAACTTATATGTTTGTGTCAATTTTATATCTTTTGATATACGCCTTTAGAGCAAAACCAACTCCAAAACCTAATACAATACCCGAAACAATACCAAGTACAACACCTACTGGAATATTACCAGTTAAAGTTCCAAAATTTACTCCTAATGAAGCTCCTAAGCCTGTGGCAAAGATTAAACTAAAGATAAAATAATTGTTACTCATTTTTTATATGCTTTTATAAGTAAGAAGATTTTTAACTGATTTTGTTACAACGGTTTATGGTGTTTCTGAAACAATGAGTATGTGTTTTTTTGTTAAAAACTCAGATTTTATGAGCCTTTCGAATATGTTAAAAGTTAAAAGTTAAAAAATGTTAAATCGTATTTTTTGAGAGTAAATAATGATTAAAAGCCTATGTCTTTTTTAAAAAAAAAGCCTCTCAAAAATGAGAGGCTTATAATAATTGTATGTTTTTGAAATTACATATTTCTTCTGTATTGTCCTCCAACTTCAAATAGAGCTGAAGTAATTTGTCCTAATGAACACACTTTTGAAGCTTCCATTAACTTTTCAAAAATGTTTTCATTTTGAATGGCAGCATTCTGAATTTTAGTTAACTCTTCAGCTACTTTTTCTTTATTGGCTTCATTTAAATTCTCCTTTGTTTTAATTTGGAATAACTTCTCTTCCTCCGTAGCACGAATTACTTCCTGTGGAGTAACCGTTGGTGATCCTTTAGAACTTAAGAAAGTGTTTACACCAATAATAGGGAATTCACCTGTATGCTTTAAAGTTTCATAATATAAACTTTCCTCTTGAATTTTAGAGCGTTGATACATTGTTTCCATTGCTCCTAAAACTCCACCACGTTCCGTAATTCTATCGAATTCAGTTAATACTGCTTCCTCAACTAAATCAGTTAATTCCTCAATAATAAAAGAACCTTGAATTGGATTCTCGTTCTTAGCTAATCCTAATTCTTTATTAATAATCAACTGAATTGCCATTGCTCTACGAACACTTTCTTCTGTTGGTGTAGTAATAGCCTCATCATATGCATTTGTATGTAACGAATTACAGTTATCGTAAATCGCATATAATGCTTGTAACGTAGTTCTAATATCATTGAAATCAATTTCTTGTGCGTGTAAAGAACGTCCAGAAGTTTGAATGTGATATTTCAACATTTGTGCACGTGCATTTGCTCCGTATTTATACTTTAAAGCTTTTGACCATATTTTACGAGCAACACGTCCAATTACTGCATATTCAGGATCAATACCATTAGAGAAGAAGAAAGATAAGTTTGGTCCAAACTTATTAATATCCATTCCTCTTGATAAATAGTATTCTACATAAGTAAATCCATTAGCTAAAGTCAATGCTAACTGAGTAATAGGATTTGCTCCAGCTTCTGCAATATGGTAACCAGAAATCGATACAGAGTAGAAGTTACGTACGTTTTTCTCAATAAAATATTCTTGAACATCTCCCATTAAACGTAAAGCAAATTCTGTAGAGAAAATACAAGTATTTTGAGCTTGATCTTCTTTTAAAATATCTGCCTGAACTGTACCTCTTACTTGAGATAATGTATTGGCTTTAATTTCAGCATACACATCAGCTGGTAAAACTTGATCTCCAGTAATTCCTAGTAATAACAATCCTAATCCATCATTTCCTTCTGGTAAGTCTCCATTATATTTAGGTCTGTCAATTCCTTTATTATCGTATAATTCTTTAAGTTTCGCTTCAACTTTTCCTTCTAAACCGTGTTCCTTAATATATTTCTCACAGTTCTGATCAATAGCAGCATTCATAAAGAAACCTAAAAGCATTGGAGCTGGTCCATTGATGGTCATCGATACAGAAGTCATTGCGTGACTTAAATCGAATCCAGAATACAATTTCTTTGCATCATCTAAACAGCAGATAGAAACTCCAGCATTACCAATTTTTCCATAAATATCTGGTCTGTGTCCAGGATCATTTCCGTAAAGTGTAACAGAATCAAATGCAGTAGATAAACGCTTTGCAGGCATTCCTAAACTAACATAGTGGAATCGTCTGTTTGTACGTTCTGGTCCACCTTCACCGGCAAACATTCTTGTTGGATCTTCTCCAGTTCTTTTGAAAGGATATAATCCTGAAGTATATGGGAATTCTCCAGGAACATTTTCCTGTAAATTCCAGCGTAATAAATCTCCCCAAGCTTGATATTTTGGTAAGGCTACTTTTGGAATATCAGAATGAGAAAGTGATTTCGTATGTGTTTCAATTTTAATTTCCTTATCTCTAACTTTAAATGAGTAGATAGGGTCTTTATATTTTTGAACTTTAGTTGCCCAGTTTAAAATGATTTCCCAGTTATATGGATCTAGGTTCATTTTTACACGATCGAACTCAGCAACTAATAATTTTAAAAAGTCGCTATTATCATCTGTTTTTTGAAGAGAAGTTTCTTCAATTCCAGATTTATCTAAACCTACAGTACTTTCAGAAACACTTTCAATTGTTTTGAAGATTCCGTATAATTTTTGAGCAACTTTTTCCTGCTCATTTGCTTTCTTATCGTAAGCTCTGTTATTCTCAGCAATCTCAGATAAATAACGAGTTCTTGCAGGAGGAATTACAAATATCTTTTCAGACATTTCTTTTGTAATTTCAAAAGTAGATTTTAAATCGGCTCCCGTTTTCTCAACAACTTTATCCATAATCGCTTTGTATAACGAGTTCATTCCTGGATCGTTAAATTGAGAAGCAATCGTTCCAAAAACCGGCATTTCGTCCATTGGAATATCCCAAAGATTGTTATTACGCATGTACTGTTTCTTCACATCACGTAACGCATCTAAAGCACCTCTTTTATCAAATTTGTTGATAGCAACTAAATCAGCAAAATCAAGCATGTCAATTTTTTCTAACTGAGTTGCAGCTCCAAATTCTGGAGTCATCACATATAATGAAGCATCAGAATGTTCGATGATTTCAGTATCAGATTGACCAATACCTGAAGTTTCCAAAATGATTAAATCAAATTCTGCCGCTTTTAAAACTTCAACAGCTTCATTTACATATTTAGATAAAGCTAAATTAGATTGACGTGTTGCTAAAGATCGCATATATACACGTTCGTTATTAATAGCATTCATACGAATTCTATCTCCTAATAAAGCTCCGCCTGTTTTTCTTTTTGAAGGATCAACAGATATTAATCCGATTGTTTTCTCTGGGAAATCAATTAAAAAACGACGAACTAATTCATCTACTAAACTAGATTTTCCTGCTCCACCTGTTCCTGTAATTCCTAAAACCGGTGTTTTTGAAGTTTCATTTTTCTTGTGGATAACATCCATAGTTTCTTTTGCAACTTCAGGGAAATTTTCAGCCGAAGAAATCACGCGAGCAATGCTTCCAATTTGTTTATCTGCTAAATGATTTACTTCTCCATTTAACACATCGCCAATAGCAAAATCAGATTGTTGAACAAGGTCGTTAATCATTCCTTGTAATCCCATTTCACGTCCATCATCAGGAGAGTAAATACGAGTAATTCCGTAATCCATTAATTCTTTAATTTCCTCTGGAAGAATTACTCCACCACCACCACCAAAAATCTTGATATGACCTGCACCTTTTTCTTGCAGTAAGTCATACATATATTTAAAGTATTCGTTGTGTCCACCTTGATAAGAAGTCATTGCAATTGCATTTGCATCTTCTTGAATAGCACAATTCACTACTTCTTCTACACTTCTATCATGACCTAAATGTATAACTTCAACTCCTGTAGATTGTATAATTCTACGCATAATATTGATCGCAGCATCATGTCCGTCAAATAAAGACGCAGCTGTTACAATTCGTACCTTATGTTTAGGTTTATAGGGTGCTATTTGTTCCATTCGTAAATTTAGTTGTTTAAATGAGGTGCAATTTACGGATTTCCTAAAAAATAGAACGAATTCTTAAGGATTATAAGTAGTTAAAAAAGCTATATAATTTTCTGGATTTTAAGTAGCCTAAATCTGGTTCATTTTGATAGGCTTCTTTCTCAAAACTTAAATTCATGTAAGCCATATAAGCGTTTCTATATTTAATGAATTTAACAGCCCATTCTATGATGTAGAACAAGTAGAAAAAAACAACGAGAAGTTCTTTTTGTTGTTGTAAATGAATTCTTTCGTGATTAAGTAATTCTTTATCTTCTTTTAATTCTTTGTTTTTTAAGAAAATAAAAGGGAACAAAGTAATTCCTAGGTATCCAGGTGGAACTATGTGTTTTGAGATTAAAACCAATGAAAGCGTTTTATTCAAATATACAAAGTTTGAAAAGGAATTCTTATGCTTTCTTTTTCGTGATAATGATTATATTTTTTTATTTAAAAACTAAACTATTCCAAGCACTTATAGATTCCTTTGGAATTATGTAAAAAGATTCATTTTCGAAACAATAAAAGAAATTTCCATATCCGCTGGCTCTAATTTTAAATTCCTTTTTATCGCCATTGGTTAATACAATGTCGTTAAACCCTTTCCATAAAAACTTCTCTTTAGTGATTTTGGCAAGTATGATTATATCAATTATTTCCTTTTTAGAGGCATCTGGAACCTTTTCTTTTGCATTATGTTTAATTATTTCAATTGAATTAATATCCTTCCAGTCTATTTTTTTAGAGCAAGAAAAAACAAAGAGAAGTGATATAAAGATGAATTTTTTCATTGGCAATTTGTGTTAATTTAAGTTGTACTTTGAAGAAATATTGATCGTTATGACCTTAAACTAAAAAGCACCCTAAGGTAGGGCGCTTTTTTGAGTAAAACTTAATTATCATTGTTTATTATAAATGAATGTCTTTCCAGTTCGCATATCTCTAATCGATAAGACCTTGTCATTATTATCATTAACTCCGTATATTTCGTAGCATCTAATTTCTAAAACAGCTTTATTCGAAGTTTTTAAGAACCATGCATTTGTATCAGATTCTGAACCGCATTCGTGAGAAATAGAATAGTCGTAAGTATCTGTTAATTCATTGTTATAATAATCTTTGAGTTCGCCATTACTTGAGAAGACTAATTTTACTTTCGAATCATCTTCAGCTATCCAAGTACCAATTATTTCTTGACCTACGTTTTCCTGCAAGGCTTGCCCGCGACAAGAATTTAGACAAAATAAGTTAATTAAAATGATGAAGATGTATTTTACTGATTTCATAGTTCATTGTTCAAAGGCGTTGATTTTTTATGTTTGTTCAACATAAACAATTTTCAAAATATATCCGTTATTATCTAAATGAAAGGATATAAAACTATTACATCCATTACAAAATTGATAAACTATACTTTTTCCTCCATCTTTTTGATTGTTAAGAATAACATCTCCCAAATTATTTTTATGATTTCCAACCTTTACGACGTTTCCTTTTATGGTAACGCTCCAATTAGAGTTGGTAATTTCAAAACCACTCAATTCATGATTATCAAGAGTACCTGTTAATCCTGAAAAGCCGATAGAAAACCCATTATATTCATAGTTTTTAAATTCGCCATCAGGATCAATATTTTTATCGGTGAAATTTTCACCGAATATGTTTTTAATTAAATTTAACTCTCCTTTAGACCCTTTGATTGTTTTTAATGTTGAATTGTTAATTTTGATGTTGTCAAAATCATTTTGAGAAATAATGTTTGAGCTAATTTGACTAAAAATTACGCTAGGGATAGCACATAATAAAATTAAAATTGTTTTTTTCATTTTCTTTATTTTTCGTTAATTACAGTTAATGTTATTTTCCACAGTTCCATCATCATTTATTTTAACATTTAAATAATCTCTTGGATCTACTAATTCAAAATTTTTGTACGCCCAACTTGAACTGCCATTATGCACTCTTACTTCAATATGGACATGAGAATCAACAGAGTTGGCTTTTAAGGCATTTTTTAAATTACCAGAGTCACCTTGATAACCTATTATATCTCCAGCTTTTACTTTTGTTACTGGTGAGGAGGTGGCCAAAACTCTATTTTCTTTTTGAAGGTGAAAATAAGAAATCAAAATAGTTTTTCCATTAATCGTACTTTGTATTCTTGTATTATATCCAGCTCCTTCTTTATCATGTTTAGTGGAATAAATAATTCCATCATACATTGCGAATATAGGACTTCCATAATTGTTTTTAATATCTATACCATCATGTTTTCTATTTCTCGGTGTAGAACAATCGTTTGAACCATATCTCTTACAACCTCCAATATTAGAGTTGCCAAACATAGCGCCTTGTGTGCCAGATAGTCCTTTTTGAGAGGCTATTTCTATAGACCCGAATATAGGTATTCCTTTGCAGGGCTTATCGACACAGTTTCCGTACTTATCTTCTGTTTTACCATCAGGGCAATTACAGTTTTTAGTTGTTGGGTCATAAACTTTCCCTCCTTTACAAATAGATTCACATTCTCCTGTTACGGGGTTTTTAATGAACCCTTCTCCACATTTTCCATCTTCATCTGGAGGAATAGGACTAGTAACTAATGTTTCTCCTTCTTCACTTCCAGAATCTGATGGAGAATTCGAAATATCTGATGAGCTTCCTCCACCACCTCCTGTTGAAGTATTTGGATCATTTGGATCAGATGTGTCATGTCCTGGTCCGCTTGGTGCATCATAAGTTCCAGTTTCACAATGAGAAAAATCTATAACATATCCAATGAAACCACTACCGCTGCAGTATGTCCCATCATACTGTTTTACAGGAGCATGACCATCTGCGTTTCCTCCCATATTACAAGGAGCATATTCTTGAATCCAAATCCCTTCGCAAGGATCTGAGGTATCAATACCACCACCACCGTCATCTGGAGAAGCCCAATCAAAAACATCTCCTCTAGCTTGTATTGAAACATTGGTTAAATCTAATTTCTCTTTTGGTATTTCAAAGGAAAAGGATTTTCCCTTTTCTTCCTTTGAATTGTTTTTTGTGTCAAAATAAGCGATTAAATGATATGAGAACTCATTATTGTATTTTTTTACTACGAAATTTTCGTAATCTGAGTTTTTAAGTAACCTCTTATCAAGCTCAAAAGTCCATGATATTGAATTGTTTTTTTCAATCTTAATGACTTGACTTTGTACTATCGATAGTTTGATTTTTTTCTCTGAACTACCTTTACCTCTTTGAGATTGTTTGGTCAAGATTAAATTACTGGAGTGTTTTTCTAATAATGTAAATGTTTCTGAAAAATCTGAATCACTGGAAAGTTGAGAGTACTGAACCTTTTCAAAAGGATTATGAAACTCTTCATGACTAGCATGAGGGTTTGTCGTTGTAACTTCATAATCCTCCTTTTCACAATTCCAAAGAGATACGGATATCCCCAAGGCTAAGACAATTTTAAGTAGGTTCTTGGAACCTTTTAATTTAAATTTCATGTGCAATTTATTTTTATTTACTTTTCTGTTAGATAAATTGAAAAACGTTACCCAAACTTTTAAAATAAATTTAAAATAAATCGAAAAAAACTTGATTAGAGCGAGGATTGAATGGTGCTAATCAACGACTGCAAAACTGGATTTCTATTATGTTCATCCCAAACAACTGAGAGTGTTGTGTGTTGATTGATGTTATCTAATTCAATAAATTGAACATTCATATTATATCCTAATTGCAATGATTTCGGAACGATAGATAATCCAAATCCGTTTTCTACTAATTTGTATATCGATGCCGCATGTATTGTATTATGTGAAACAATTGGAGCAAATCCACTATCTGTAAAAATCTGCATCACTTTTTCATAATAAGAAGGACTGTAAGAAGGATCAAATAGAATGAAAGATTCATTTTTTAATTCTTGTAAACCTTTAAAGTTTTGAGAACTGATTTGATGATTTTTGGGTAGCACCAAACAAAAGTTCTCTTTAAGAATAGGTTGAATAGTTAAGCCTCTAGGGACGGTATCTAATCTCACAAAACCAATATCTATTTTTTGATGCAATAAATTATCAATTTGTTTTTGGTTGTCCATTTCTGTTAAACCAAACTGAACATTAGGGTGTTTTTCTTTGAATTTTACCAATACATTGGGAATAATTTCTTGCATAGCAGACCCAACATAACCGAACTCTAACTTTCCTTGTTTTCCATCATGAATGAGTTTAGCATGATTAATGATATTATCTAAATTCTTCAGATTTCGAGTGAGTTCAGATTTCAAATACCTTCCAGAAGGAGTCAAAACAACCTTTCTATTATGTCGTTCAAATAATTGAATACCTAAATCATCTTCCATTTGTTTAATCTGTCTACTTAATCCAGGTTGAGATATAAACAATCGATCAGCGGCTTTTCTAAAATGTAATTCCTCAGCTACAGCCAAAAAGTATTTCAAATGTCTTAATTCTAATTGATAACTCATAATTATTAAATATTGATAAAAATGATATTATTAAGCATCAAAAATAAAGGTAATTTTGTATAAAACGAACTAGAAACATGTTTAAATACGGAATAGATCACCTAACAGTAGATAAAGTTTTAGCTATTGCAAATGGTAATTTGAAAGCAGAAATTACTGATGAAGCTAAAAAGAAAGTGAATGATTGTAGAAAAAAGGTTGAAACCATGGCAAATTCTAATGCCGCGGTATATGGAATAAACACAGGATTCGGACCTTTATGTGATGTGCAAATTACACCAGAAGAAACAAGTAAACTTCAGGAAAATTTATTGATTACACATGCTGTGGGTGTTGGTGAACCTATTGATAAGTTGCTTTCTAAAATCATGATGATTTGTAAAGTACATGCCTTATGCCAAGGATTTTCAGGTGTACGTTTAGAAATGATCAATCGTATTATTTATTTCATAGAAAATGATATTTTACCAGTAGTTCCTGAACAAGGTTCTGTTGGAGCTTCTGGAGATTTAGCGCCATTATCACATTTATTTTTACCGCTTTTAGGAGAAGGTGAATTTTGGGTTGAGGGTCAGATTGTATCTGCAAAAGAAGTTTTATCGAATCATAATTTAGAACCTTTAACCTTAATGGCTAAAGAAGGATTAGGATTAATCAACGGAACGCAGTTCATTTTGTCTCATGCAATTATTGGGTTAAAGAAGATGGAATATCTTTTAGATTTAGCTGATGTTGCAGGAACAATGAGTTTAGAAGGATTCCAAGGAAGTGCTTCACCGTTTAGAGCAGAGCTTCATACTATTCGTCCGTTTGAAGGGAATATAAAAGTAGCAAAGCGAATTCGCATGCTATTAAAAGATTCTCAAAATGTTGAAAATCATTTAGAATGTGATCGTGTTCAGGACCCATATTCAATTCGTTGTATGCCTCAGGTTCATGGAGCATCAAGAAATGCATTTAATCATTTGAATGATTTAGCTGAAATAGAAATGAATTCGGTTACAGATAATCCTATCGTACTGAGTGAAACAGAAGCAATTTCTGGAGGAAACTTTCATGGTCAGCCTTTAGCAATGGTGTTAGATTATGCTTCTATTGCAGCTGCCGAATTGGGTAATATTTCAGATAGAAGAAGTTATTTATTATTAGAGGGAAAGTATGGTTTGCCAAGATTGTTAACTGAAGCGGGAGGTTTGAATTCTGGATTTATGATTCCTCAATATACTACAGCAGCTTTGGTAACAGAGAACAAGTCTCTTTGTTTTCCGCCTTCGGCTGATAGCGTTCCAACTTCATTAGGGCAAGAAGATCATGTTTCAATGGGAAGTATTTCAGGAAGGAAGTTTAATCAGATTTTAGGTAATCTGGAGAAAATATTAGCCATAGAATTAATGTATGCTGCACAAGCAATGGAATTCAGAAGACCAAATACATTTTCAGAAATTATAGAAAGTAATTTTGAATTAATTAGAAGTAAAGTTGCTAAGTTAGAAGAGGATCGAGTGTTAAAAGATGATATTAACGCAATGATTAGTTTAGTGAGAGAAAAAGCATTTATTGTAGCATAAAAAGTAAGTAGATCATGACATTTAAAGAACAGATTAAACAAGGAATACCAAGTGTTTTACCATCAAAAAAAGAGTATGATACAACGATTAATCATGCTCCAAAAAGAAAAGAAATACTTACAAAAGAAGAAAAGCAATTAGCGTTAAGAAATGCCTTACGCTATTTCGATAAAAAGCATCACGAAGAATTATTACCAGAGTTTTCTGAAGAGCTAGAAAAGTATGGTAGAATATATATGTATCGATTCCGTCCTGATTACAAGATGAAAGCAAGAGGAATTGAAGAGTATCCAGGAAAATCTACACAAGCAAAATCTATTATGCTGATGATTCAGAATAACCTAGATTATGCAGTTGCACAACATCCTCATGAATTAATTACTTACGGTGGTAATGGTGGAGTTTTCCAAAATTGGGCTCAATATCTATTAACAATGCAATACTTATCTGAAATGACAGATGAGCAAACATTAGTAATGTATTCTGGTCACCCAATGGGATTATTTCCGTCTAACAAAAATGCTCCTAGAGTTGTAGTTACAAATGGTATGATGATTCCTAATTATTCTCAACCAGATGATTGGGAAAAGTTTAATGCGTTAGGTGTTACTCAATACGGACAAATGACAGCAGGTAGTTACATGTATATTGGTCCGCAAGGAATTGTTCATGGAACAACAATTACAGTTTTAAACGGATTTAGAAAAATTGGTAAATCTCCAAAAGGAAATGTATTTGTTACAGCTGGTTTAGGAGGAATGAGTGGAGCACAACCTAAAGCAGGAAATATTGCTGGATGTATTACGGTTTGTGCAGAGGTAAATGAAAAAGCGGTTCATACTCGTCATTCTCAAGGATGGGTTGATGAAGTGATTTCTGATGCAGATCTTTTAGTTGAAAGAGTTCACAAAGCAAAAGAAAATGAGGAAGTAGTTTCCATTGCTTATTTAGGAAATGTAGTTGAGGTTTGGGAAAAGTTTGATGAAGCAAATGTGTATGTTGATTTAGGTTCGGATCAAACTTCTTTACATAATCCTTGGGCAGGAGGTTATTATCCAGTTGGATTATCATTCGAAGAAGCAAATGATATGATGGCGAATAATCCAGACGAATTCAAGAAAAAGGTTCAAGAATCTTTACGTAGACAAGCTACAGCTATTAATAAGCATACAGCTAAAGGAACCTATTTCTTTGATTACGGAAATGCATTTTTATTAGAATCGAGTAGAGCAGGAGCTGATGTAATGAGTGAAAATCCAACCTTGGGTAGAGAATTCAAATACCCAAGTTATGTTCAAGATATAATGGGCCCAATGTGTTTCGATTATGGATTTGGTCCATTCCGCTGGGTTTGTGCTT
This sequence comes from Tenacibaculum sp. MEBiC06402, assembly GCF_049239625.1. Classification (NCBI taxonomy): domain Bacteria; kingdom Pseudomonadati; phylum Bacteroidota; class Flavobacteriia; order Flavobacteriales; family Flavobacteriaceae; genus Tenacibaculum; species Tenacibaculum sp. MEBiC06402. Next base: position 10,828 of record NZ_JBMKKT010000105.1, on the reverse strand, counting down.
CAGGAAAACCTGAAGATTTAGCAAAAACTGATCAAATTGCGTGTGAAGTTCTAGAAGAAATCATGAAAGATTCTCCAAAAGAAATTCAGCAACAAATGGCGGATAATATTCAATGGATTAAAGGTGCACAAGAGAATAAATTGGTTGTAGGTTCTCAGGCAAGAATTTTATATGCCGATGCAGAAGGAAGAATAAAAATTGCCAAAGCATTCAATAAAGCAATTAAGAAAGGAAAAATCGGTCCGGTTGTTTTAGGTAGAGATCATCATGATGTCTCAGGAACGGATTCTCCATATAGAGAAACATCAAACATTTATGATGGGTCAAGATTCACAGCAGATATGGCTATTCATAACGTAATTGGAGATAGTTTCAGAGGTGCAACTTGGGTGTCAATTCACAATGGAGGTGGAGTTGGCTGGGGAGAAGTGATTAATGGAGGATTTGGCATGCTTCTTGATGGTTCTAAAGAAGCGTCAAAGCGTTTAAAATCGATGCTTTTTTGGGATGTAAATAACGGAATCGCAAGAAGAAGTTGGGCTCGAAACGAAGAAGCTGTTTTTGCAATTAAACGTGCTATGCAGGCAGAGAAAAAACTTAAAGTTACTTTGCCTAACTTAGTAGACGATTCTTTGTTTAACAACTTTTAAAAACTCAATTATCATGAAGTATGTACAATTTTTACCTCTTTTCTTATTATTAATTACTTCTTGTAAGTCAGTTAGAGTAGCAACAGATTATGATACCAAAGCTGATTTTAACCAGTATCAAACATTTGCATTTTATAAACCTGGAATTGATAAAGCTCTCATTTCAGATTTAGATAAGAAAAGAATTATGAGAGCTATCGAGGCTGAATTAATCGCTAAAGGAATGCAAAAATCATCTACTCCAGATGTATTGGTGAGTATTTTTACTAAGTCTAGAGAACGAATTAATATCAATGACAACAACTGGGGTTGGGGCTTCGGTTGGGGATGGAATCCTTGGATGTGGGGTGGAGCTGGTAGGTTAAATGTAAATCAATACACAGAAGGAACATTGTTTATTGATATTATTGATGCCAGCAAAAAAGAACTGATTTGGCAAGGAATAGGATCAGGAGCTTTAGCATTCAGGAATATTGAGAAAAGAGATGCTAAGATCAAAGATTTTGTAAAAGAAATCTTAGAAAAGTACCCTCCAGGTTCAGAAAAAAAATAATTAAGAAAAGCTCGGTTTTTACCGAGCTTTTTTATTGTCTATAAGTTTGTTAGTTAGAGTTTGATAGCGAAATATAAATTAGGTGTTTCATTCAGAATGATTTCTAAATTATATTCGCTTTCAGGATAAACTTCATTTAAAGAGGTATTAAATATATCTTCAAAAGTAGTTGTGCATTTCAAAATATCATCTCTAATTCCAATGCAAGCACTCGGTAATACATCATCTTTAATAGTATTTGGTTTAAATAATAGATAGCTGCCAAAATCTCCTAAGTCCGACAACATCATTACATGATCTTCAATTACACCATCAGAATTAATAATATTGAGCATAACATTATCTTCGAAAACATTATTAGTCAATAACATAACGTTGTCCTCAAAAACATTTTCAGAAACCAATAAGATATCATCTTCAAAAACATTTTGAGTTAACATCATGATGTGATCTTCAAAAATAGATGCTGTAAATTTGTACTTTGCTCCACTTTTTAACATCATAATGTCATCTTCAAAAATAGATATTAAATCTTCTTTTAAATTTTTATTATCAAATAATCTGTTGAATACAACTCCGGTTTTTTCAATAATGTCTGTTGAGTTTTTAGATGAAGTTCTTTTTTTGATTTCAGAGTCATTCAGCTCTTCAGTAGTTTCGTTTTTACTACATCCAATTATTAAAAAGAATACAGATGTAGTTAATAAGATTAATTTTCTCATAATTAAATTTTTTATTAGTTATAAACAGGTTGAAAATTATGAGATAATTAGAGAGTCTAATTATACTATCTTCTGAATTCACGGTTTGAGTTTTTTAAATGGTTTCTTTTCTTAATAATAATTTTTTTGGTAAACTCTTAGCTGAAAATTAGAATCATTTATCTTTGCTATCATGAAAAGAATATTGAAGCCCAATCCTGATGAGTACTATGTTAACGAAGATGGATATCGAGTTTTTAAGGAAGCTTATCACTTAAGAAGAGGTTATTGTTGTAAAAGTGATTGTAAGCATTGTCCTTATGGTTATGATAAGAAAACGGATAGTTTTAAAAAAGTGTGACTTTTCTTGTAAAAAAGTATCTTAACATTAAATAAAGTTTAAAAATGATTAAAAGAGTAGTATTAGTATTTGTAGCATTACAATTTGTTGCTTGTGCAGAGTTGCAAAAAATAGCAAATCAATTGCCAAATGGAGGAGCGTTAACTCAAGAACAAATAGGAGCGGGTTTGCGTCAAGCTTTAGATAATGGAATTCAACATCAAGTTTCAAAACTTACTGCGAAAGATGGTTTTTACAAGAATGAGTTAGTGAAAATTTTATTGCCAGAGGAATTACAAGTAGTTGATAAAGGTCTTCGAAAGATAGGGTTAAGTAGTTTAGCTGATGAAGGAATAAAAGCACTAAACAGAGCTGCTGAAGATGCGGTTAAAACTGCTACGCCAATTTTTGTAAATGCGGTAAAAGAGATTACTTTTAATGATGCAAAAAATATCTTATTAGGAAGTGACAACGCGGCAACTTCTTATTTAGAGGGAAAAACGAGTTCTGCTCTATACTCAAAATTCAATCCAGTGATTAAAAATTCATTTGGGAAGGTCGGAGCTGATCAAATTTGGGCTAATTTAATTACAAAATATAATAGTATTCCTTTTGTTACAAAAGTGAATCCAGATTTAACCGATTATGTAACGAGTCAAGCTCTAGAAGGAGTGTTTACTATGATTGCTGTCGAAGAAAAAGGAATTCGAAATAAGATTGGACTGCGTAATACAGATTTATTAAGACGCGTTTTTGCCTTGCAAGATAATAGATAGTGTTAAATATTTGAAGTTCAGATTTTTATTGTTATATTTAATCGAGAAAATCTAACTAACAAATGTCACGTATAAATCAATTAAACAGGTATAAAAAACACCTTGAAGATCGCTACTTTAAATTGGTAGAGCGTTCTAATGACTACAAGTACGTTGATGAGGCTAAAAGTGATATGGCATCCTACAAAGCAATGAAGATTCTTGAGAAAATTAATAGAGTGAATTATTTAGATAATTCTTTGGTGTAATTTTTTAAAGTAATCAAAAGCTTTTAGCATTCTGCTACCATACCATGAAAAAAGCTCTCCATCAACAAAAATTGTTTTTGCATGGTGAGTGCACCTTCCAATTTCAAAAGCATGTTCTTCTTTGAAAGGATAAGGTTCAGATGATAGGAAAACCAAATCAGGATCTCCTTCTAATCGAATCTTTTTTAATACAACTTCAGGATATCGTTCTTTGTTTTTATAAATATTATCAAATTTGTTTAACTCAAGGATATGATTAATAAAGGTGTTGTTGGCAGCTACCATCCACGGTTCTCTCCAAATAAAATAAGCTACTTTCTTAGGTTCAATATTTTTGATGAAGTTTTTAAAGTCAGAAAGTTTGAAATTCAGTTTCTGGATTATGTTCTGCGCTTCAGTTCTACAATTGAAAAGTAATCCATATTCAGTTATTAAATCGATCGTATCTTCAAGTGTGTATATTTCAGACACATGAACATGCGCAATCGCTTGACACATTTCAACAATTTCCTTTGTGTTTTCCTCTTTGTTACAAAGAATAATATCTGGTTGAAGTTCTTTTATTTTTTCAATTTTAATATTCTTCGTTCCTCCAACAATGGTTTTTGTTTGTTTTAAATGAAAAGGATGAACACAAAATTTGGTAATACCAACAATATTGTCCTCTAGTCCCAAATCAAATAATAATTCTGTTTGACTTGGAACTAAGGATATTATTTTTTTGTAATTCTTGATTTTAGAATCTTGTATACTAATAATACTACTTTTTAAGATTCACAACTGCTGTACTTGTTTTCTTGTACGGATAACCTCTCCAGAAAAATCCTCCCGGCTTGTTAAATTGCCAAACCAATTCTTTGCTTGGCGTAACTTCCCAGTAACCAAAATCACCCTCTGTGATAATCGTATTTCCATTTTCTGTTCGATAAGCACCAGACACTTTTGGAGAAAATAAATTAGCATCTGTAAAAGACCAAATTACTGTAGGTGGAGTATTAAAATCAAAAGGAGATGGAAATTGTAATTCGTAAACAGTAGATTGCATAGTGCTTCCACCGTTATTGTAAATTAACATATTACCAGCGCCCGGTAAGTTATCATTGATAAAATTACAGTTATGATTGTTAGAGAATAACTGATTTCCTGAGCTTTTAAAGGCATTTGGATTTCCAAATCTATATACTAAATTACCTCCTTTATTATAAGTTCCTCCTGTATTAGTCTTAGCTTCTTCGGTAGTTGTACTATGATCAATTACCCAAACTTCATGATAGAAATTAACGCTAATATAAATAAGGTCGTTCTTCTCATCATATTCTATTGCATTTGCATGCATTATATCACCATTATCTAGATTATTAAAGTTAATATCTATCAATTGAGGATTTGCAGAAACTGAGCCAAAATTCATTTTAGTATCATCAGCATCTTGTATCAAATGATCCCAAGAGCTCCATTTCCAAACAATTTGATTTGTATTAGGATTAACTTCAATAACGGATTCAATATATATGTCCTTATTTAAATTATAACCTCTGGCCTGAGCATCAGCTGCCGATTTCTTCTCCCATACTAAAGCGATAACATTTCCATTAGGTAATCTTTCTACATCGTGATGTAAATTATAATCTTCGGTCGAGTATACAAACTGCCAATCAATCGAATTGTCTGGATTGATTACTTGAATTTGGCCTCCTGAACCACCAAAAATAATTTTATCGTCGTCTGTTTTTAATATTGCCAAAAGTTTACCATCATCTTCTAAATATGCATCATTACCTAATTCATTAGTAAGTGTCCACTCATGGAATCTTTTTCCATCTTTTTGAAGTAAATAAACTTCATCCGCTCCAGGATCAGTAACTAAAACTAGGTTATCACTTATTTTGCCTGGCTCATAAACCAAAATTTCATCAGTTAACTCAGGAATTACAGGTGCTTTTTCTTCGTCCGAACAAGAAACAAATAATATTGAGCTAAACAGAAAGAGAAATAATTTTTTCATTTTTTGGATTTAGATTTAAAATGCAATTTACGATAAATTTAAAATTTGCTCCATTTGTTTTTGAAGCTCTTTAGCTTTTTCAGACGAAGCTATGGCGTAATCCTTACCATTACTAGCGTAAATAATTCCTCTTGAAGAATTAATTAACAAACCAACGTCATTTGTCATTCCGTATTTACAAACATCCTCAAGATTACCTCCTTGGGCTCCAACACCAGGAACTAATAGAAAACTATCCGGAATAATTTCTCTGATTTCACCTAGATATTCAGCTTTTGTAGCCCCTACTACGTACATTAAATTAGATGAGTTTTTCCAAGTTTTCGAGGTTTCTAAAACCTTTTTATATAATTCTTGATTATTTACTTTTTGCGTTTGAAAATCAAACGCACCTTGATTTGAAGTAAGTGCTAGTAAAATGGTATGCTTATTCTCAAATGCTAGAAATGGTTCGACGGAATCTTTCCCCATGTATGGAGCAACAGTAACTGAATCAAAAGCTAAGTCTTCAAAAAAAGCTTTTGCGTACATCGTTGAAGTGTTACCAATATCACCACGCTTGGCATCTGCAATGGTAAAAATCTCAGGGTGATTTTTATTGATATAACTAATTGTTTTTTCAAGTGCTCTCCAGCCTTTTAGTCCGTAGGCTTCGTAAAAAGCCGTATTTGGTTTGTAGGCTACACATAGATGATGTGTTGCATCAATAATTTCCTTATTGAAAGCAAAAATAGGATCTTCCTCTTCTAATAAGTGTTTTGGGATTTTATTCAAATCCACGTCTAAACCAATACATAAAAAAGATTTTTTTCGTTTTATTTCTGCTACTAGTTGTTGTGTTGTCATTTTTTACAGATGATAAGTTGCGCAAAAGTAAATATTTTAAACTTTCTAGTATCTTTGTTTTAGATGTTTCAATATATTTTCAATAAAATTTTATACGGATTTCTAACTCTTTTTGGGGTAGTTACTGTTATATTCTTTTTGTTTAATGTTTTGCCTGGTGATCCAGCCAGAATGTTAATGGGACAAAGAGAAGATAGTGAACAATTAGAAATCATAAGAAAGAAGTATGGTTTTGATAAACCCATTGCTACTCAATATTTATTTTATTTAAACGATGTTTCGCCATTATCATTTCATAGTACATTAGAGGGCAATTATACTTCGTTATCTTCGAAAAAGTATACTTATTTTTCACTTTTGACTATTGGGAATACTTCAATGGTGATTAAATATCCTTACCTGAGAGATTCATTTCAAAAAAATGGTAAAAGTGTAATTGAAGTTATTAGGGAAACCCTACCAAATACAGGTGTTTTAGCACTTGTTTCAATTAGTGTAGCTTTGATAATTGGAATAGTTTTGGGTGTGTTTTCTGCCCTGTTTAAGGATTCTTTTTTTGATCGAATTGTAGCCATAATTAGCACGCTTGGAATGAGTGTTCCTTCGTTTTTTTCTGCAATTTTGTTTGCCTGGTTTTTTGGGTTTTTACTTCATGAATTTACTGGTTTAGAAATGACCGGTAGTTTGTATGAAGTGGATGATTTTGGTGAAGGAGTTTATATTAAATGGAAAAATTTAATATTACCTGCCTTAGTTCTAGGAATTAGACCACTCGCAGTTGTTGTGCAATTAATGAGGAATTCATTATTAGAAACCTTAAACCAAGACTACATAAGAACGGCAAAAGCCAAAGGTCTTACTAGTTTTCAGGTAGTAAAAGACCATGCTATAAAGAATTCATTAAATCCTGTTATTACAGCAATTTCTGGCTGGTTCGCGTCTATGTTGGCTGGAGCTGTTTTTGTTGAATATATTTTTAATTGGAATGGATTAGGTAAAGAAATAGTGAATGCACTAAATACACTTGACTTACCAGTTATAATGGGAAGTGTTCTGGTGGTTGCAACGTTGTTTATTGTAATAAATATACTAGTAGATGTACTATATAGTTGGTTAGATCCTAGAGTAAAATTAACTAAATGATGAAGAATATAGTTTGTGTTTTTATAATTGTATTGATATCAAGTTGCGCCGCTCTTAGAAAGAGAGAATTTACAGAAACAGCTTTAAATGAAAAATTACTGACACTCGATCGTGATTCAATAACATTTAATCAGATTTTGGCTAAGAACAGAGGACAACAATTGTTTATTCAAGTTTTTGCCAGTTATTGTCCAGTAAGCCAAGATAGTTTTGACGATGTTTTAAAATTTCAAAAGGAAAATCCTGACGTAGTGTATGTTTTTCTCTCTGTTGATCATTCTTATTACGATTGGAAAAGAGGTTTAGAGTATGTCAAACCGAAAGGGCAGTTTTACTACATTCCAGAAAAAGGAGATGGAGCACTAGGTAAGTTTTTAAAATTGAAAAGTATTCCTCGTTTTTTAAAAGTAAATAAGGAAGGTCAGATAGAGGTTTACAAAGCCTCAAAAGTTTCAGAAAAATTAAAATAATGAAGTATTTTTTATTGGGTTGTGTTATATTTTTCATTGTTGGGTGTAAAAAAAGAAATGAGACTGAGTTTTCCCAAGCAGCTTTAAATGAAACGATTATTTCTACTAACGGAGACGAACTAAAATTCAAAAATGTTCTTCAAAAGTATAAAGGACAAAAAGTTTTAATTGATATTTGGGCTTCTTGGTGTGGTGATTGTATCAGAGGAATGCCTAAAATTGTTGAATTACAAAAACGGTTTCCTAATGTAATTTACTTGTTTGTCTCTATCGATGAGTCTTTGAAGGATTTAATGGCTGGTATTAAAAAATATAAAGTACAAGGAGAGCATTATTTATTACCATCTAAATGGGAGGGTGATTTTAGTGAGTTTTTAGGTTTGTCTTGGATACCAAGATATTTGGTAATTGATGAGCAAGGAAAAATTGTTGTATTTGACGAAGTAGATGCAAATGCAGAGGCAATTTTAAATGCTTTGAATAACAATTAGTCATATATTATTACGTTTTCGTAAAAAAATAAAGGCTTTTGTTTTAGTCTTCAGGATTATCAATTAGTTTTGTTTAGAATTTGAACAACTATCATAATATCAACATAACCATATTAAAATGAGAAAAAAGATTGTAGCAGGTAACTGGAAAATGAATAATAACCTTAATGAAACTAAAGAGTTAATTCAAAGTTTAAAAAATGAATTGGGAGGGCTAACTTTAGAGAATACTAGGGTAATTATTGCACCTTCTTTTATTAATTTACAGCAAGCAGTTACAGAAACTACTAACTCTTTTATTGAAGTATCTGCTCAAAATTTACATCAAGCAAAAAGTGGTGCTTTTACAGGAGAAGTTTCTGCTGATATGTTAACCTCTGTTGGTGTTAATACTGTTATTTTAGGTCACTCTGAGAGAAGAGCGTACTTTAACGAAACTGATGATATTTTATCAGAAAAAGTAAGTACTGCTATCGAGAATAACTTCGAAGTTATTTTTTGTTTTGGTGAGCAATTAGAAGATCGAGAAACAAATAATCATTTTAAAGTTGTAGAATCACAATTGAAAAATGTATTATTTAATTTACCGGCCGATGCTTTTAGCAAAATTATTTTAGCGTATGAACCTGTTTGGGCAATCGGAACAGGAAAAACAGCTTCTGCTGATCAGGCTCAAGAGATGCACCAGTTTATAAGAGGATTGTTTGTCGATGCTTATGGACAAGATTTAGCTGATGACATCTCTATTTTATATGGAGGTAGCGTAAAACCTGCAAATGCCAAAGAAATTTTCTCGAAGCCTGATGTTGATGGAGGTTTAATAGGAGGAGCTTCCTTAAAAGCAAAAGATTTTTCGGAAATAGTAAAATCAATTTAATTGGATAATATATATATAGAATACTCTTTTAAAGTAACTCCCAAAGAACCTGCGACTGAAATTCTAATTGCAGAGCTAGGTAGTGTTGGATTTGAAAGTTTTGTAGAGAATGATAATGGAGTAGTTGCTTACATTCAGCAACAAGAATGGAATGAAAACTTATTGGAGGATATTTTTATCATAAAATCTGATGAGTTTGATGTTTCATATACGTACAAAGAAATTGCTCAAGAAAACTGGAATGAAGAATGGGAGAAAAATTTTCAACCTATACAAGTAGATGATAAGGTTAGTATTCGTGCTCCTTTTCATGAAAACCCTAATTTACCTTATGATATTGTAATTGAACCGAAAATGAGTTTTGGTACAGGGCATCATGAAACCACTCATATGATGGTTCAACATTTACTACAATTAGATGTTGAAAACAAAAAAGTGTTGGATATGGGATGCGGAACAGGAATTTTGGCAATTTTTGCTGAAATGAAAGGAGCAAAACCTATTGATGCAATCGATATTGATAATTGGTGTTACTTAAATTCTTTAGAAAACGTAGAGAGAAATAATTGTGAACATATTTCTGTTTATGAAGGAGACGCGGCATTATTAACTGATAAAAAATACGATGTAATAATTGCTAACATCAACAGAAACATTCTTTTATCTGATATAAAGAAGTACGTTAGTTGTTTAAATGAAAAAGGAATAGTACTTTTAAGTGGATTTTATGAGCAGGATATTCCTATCATAGACGAAGAGGCTAAAATATATGATTTAACACTAGATTCGGTTATTAAAAGAAATAATTGGGTGGCAGTTAAATATTTAAAATAAGTAATGAAGATGAGTACAATTGAAAAAATTCAAGAAGAGTTAGATGTTCTTGTGCAAGAAACGAGAGAGCATGAGATTATTTTGTACAATGATGATGTAAATACATTCGATTTTGTAATTGATAGTTTGGTGAATGTTTGTGATCATACTTTAGAGCAAGCAGAGCAGTGTACCATACTTGTACATTATAAAGGTAAATGTGCTGTGAAAACAGGAGAGTATAAGGAATTAGAACCTAGGTGTACAAAGTTGCTAGAACTAGGTTTGTCTGCTGAAATTGTATAATTAATGGAAAATGTACTTAGGTATTACGAGTTTTCAGATTTTTTTGAAGATAAATCTGGAGCTTTTGAAGGGAATGAGATTTCCTACACAGAGTTAAATTCAGAACATTTTCTAATTTTTGCAAAAAATAATGAAACTTATGATTTATATGTTTCAAAGTATACTTCAGAAAAAGAAATAGGGCAAAAACCTCCAGAAATACTGGAGTTGTTGATGCGGAACTATGATAAATCAATACCCGAACATAGGGTAATACTTAGAAAATATTTATACTAAATAATAAAAGGTCAAATTTTTTGATCTTTTTTTTTTGACTTCTTGTGACTTTTTAAATAAAGCTGTGTCTTAAAAGTGTAACAACGAAACAAAAGGTTGTTAAACAGTAAAAAAGTTCATTGTAATAATTAGAATAGTCCCTTAAAATTAGAAGGCCATATCCCAAAGAGAAAGAACTTCTTTGAGTATGATTTCAGAAAAAAGAAGTTCTGGCTTTATAATCTTAAGATCAATATAGTTAGTTAAAATAGTAGTAGTTAGTTTTTATACTAAGTTTGGTTAGACAAAGAGCCTCAAGCCGATGTTTGAGGCTTCTTTTAACAAAAAGATTTT